>CALEMG010000001.1 GCA_937910835.1 uncultured Alphaproteobacteria bacterium
ATAGCGCGTCTTGAAGCCCCGGCCGTGAGCGATGGTGACCATGGTACCATAGGCGCCATTCTTGCCAACGAAGGTCACGACGCCGGGCGCGGTGGCCAGAATCTTGGAGTTGCGCGGTCCCGCGATATCGACGCCGGAATGAAAGGCGGTCCGTTTGGTCATCGGGTCGCGCCGCTTGCCAAAGCTCGATGTGATATAGCCAACATCCACGGGCCGGGCGAGGGGGATCTGCTTGAGTAATGTCTGCAAGGATTCCCATCGGGCGAGGCTCGCCTCCATCTTCTGGGTCTGGGCATAGAAATCCTGCTCCGTCTCCAGCAGCTTGACGCTGGGCACAGCGGCAACGAACGGTCCGCCAAGACCAGCCTCCTCATCGGTCGCGCCGAGAAGTTTTTCCGGATCAAGGCCGGTGAGCACGATAATTTCGCGCAGCGCCATCACGCTTTCGTTCGTGCGGTCATGAATACGCCCGATCAGGTCCTTGTTCTCGCTGGACATTTTCGTCAGGCGGGAGCGGAGCTCGCCCACCTCGGTACTGAGATGAGTTTCCGTTTCCAGCCGACAGTTGAATTCCTTCTTCAGGCTGGCGAACTGGGCGCGGGTCTGCTCCAGTTCCTTGTAGATTTCATCCTTGGTGGAGGCGTAGAGATTGACGAGACCGCGTAAAGATGCCAGCCGCTGCTCAGTTTTCTCCCGATTGGAGGCCGCTTCGTCACGCTGCCGCGCGGTCTGGAACAGGGCCTTGTTAAGCTGGGTGATCTCCAGCTCTAACTGCTCGCGTCGCGCGTTGGTGCTATGCAGGCTCTCGCCAAGGGAACGGATGCGATCTTCAAGGGATTTCTTCTGCTTTTTGTCGCCCCTTGCGCTTGACGCAAATTCCAGCGCCTTTTCAACGACATGGCGATCGGCCAGCACGTCTTCGAGGCGGGCATACTGCTGATCAAGCTCGGTCTGGGTCGCGATGATCTTCGATTGGGCGAACTCGAAATCCGCCGAGACGGCGTTGAAGTCGGACTGAAGAGAGAGGAGGTTGGCCTGTTGCAGCGTCATCTCGCGGTACTGCAGTGCGCCGGAAACCATGAGATAGGCGAACATGCCGCCAAAGCCGACGGCGGCGGCGAAGCCCATCGCCTGCGTGGCAACAGAAAGCCGGAGATATTTGAGCTGTCCCCGTGTGGAGATGATAACCTGGCGGTCCGTAAAGAGTTTATCTATGACGGCCTTCAGCCTCATTTGCTCATCCTGTTTCTTCGTTTCGTATCAATAATTACGGGAATAATGGATAATAGAACTGATTTTTTCGTTAACTTCAACTGCCGACCGAGGCCGTTAAAATTTGCTGTTTTTTGTCTGTTTTTGCGGCAAGGGTGAAGACAGGGGTTGGTAGTATTTTTCCGGCAATCCCGCAACCTCGCGCGCGGCGTCGTTAAACGGAGGTTTTAAAAGGCCTTTGAAGAATTTCTGCACCAGTTCCTGCCAGGTCTTTTCCGCGTCGAGGTCATTATTTTTGCAAAAATGATGGAACCAGCGGCTGCCGATCGCGACGTGACCAATTTCGTCGTTTAAGATTACATTAAGCACGTTGACGCTCTTTTTATCGCCGATCTTGCCGAATCGGGTGATCATCGCCGGCGTCACATCGAGGCCGCGCGCCTCCAGCACCATCGGCACCACCGCGAGTCGGGCGGCGAGGTTCTCGCGCGTCGCCGTTGCCGCCTCCCACAGGCCATCATGGGCGGGAAAATCACCATAGGAAAAGCCAAGTTCCGCAATCCGGTCGGCGAGCAGGGTGAAATGCTTCGCCTCCTCATCCCCGACGCGCACCCAGTCGTCATAGAAGGCGCGAGGGAGGTCATGATCGGTGAAACGCGCCACCATGTCCCAGGCGAGATCAATGGCGTTGAGTTCGATATGCTGAACGGCATGGAGCAATGTCGCCCGTGCCGTATCGGATTACGAGGCTTATGAGGCCGCATGGCAGCGCTGGT
>CALEMG010000002.1 GCA_937910835.1 uncultured Alphaproteobacteria bacterium
GACAATGGGAATATATCCGCTTCTATGAGGAGAATTTTGATCGCGCTTGCGCTGGCTTCAATGCCAATCCCTATAATTCGGTAAAAGCACTCTTTCGCAAGGGCAAGCCGGGCTATACCGATAAACCCTCCCTCACCGCCTTTGTGCGCAAGACCGGAGGCTGGTATAACGGCGCGGAGGAAGCGCCGGATATCCCCCGCGACGGCGATGTCGTGAGTGAGGAGGAACTCAAGATCTACGCGGAAGGTCTTGTTCGCAATGGATTTTTCGGCCCGGATTCATATTATATGAATAATCAGGCAAATGCGGACTACGCGGCGAAAGCGTTGAATAACGGCTATATCGATATGCCGGTGCTCTTACTGCTTGCGGAATATGATTACACCTGCGAATGCGTCCGCTCCCCTCTGGCAGAGCCGATGAAGGAATATTGCCGGGACCTGACCATCAGAAATGTTAAGTCTGGCCATTGGATGGCGCAGGAAAAACCGATGGAGGTCAATGCTGCGCTCACTCACTGGCTGGCAACATCGGTGCCCGGGATCTGGCCGGGGTAATACCTCCCGCCTAGCCTTCGCAGTTAATAACCTCATCCCGGCCTGTAACGATCATGTCCATCGGGATATCATATGGTTGGGGGAATATGGAGGCTAGTCGGCTGTCCGGATAACCGATTCCAATGACTTTCGGGCGGGGTGTTAAGGTCACCAGTGTCCGGTCATAATATCCACCGCCATATCCGAGCCGGTAACAGTCCCCGTCAAACCCGACAAGCGGAGCGATAACGACATCAGGTGTCACCTCTTCTGTATTAACCGGAATCGGGATTTGCCAGATGCCGGGTTCCATCTCGGTATCCGGTTTCCATTCGCGAAAGATCATCGGCTGAGCTTTTCCCGTCACGACAGGAAGGGCGATGCGGGTCCCCTGCTCTACTTTTGTATTCATCCAGCCGCGTAAATCCAACTCCGCCTTTATCGGCCAGTACAGGCTCATGATCATGCCGGCTTTCGGAGTGATGATCCGATCAAGTAGCTTCGTGATATCCCGTGCAAGGGTACGGCGGTCCTTCACCGAAAATTTCAGGCGGGCGGCAATAAGCTCGTCGCGCTTGGATTTACGCCAACGCGCCACATCGAGAGCGGCCTGTGCATCTATGCCCATATAGCCGTTGTCACAAAGCTCTAGCTCATGCGCATAGCAGGGAGGTGATGCAAAGCCCGTCCTGTCGTCGTTATCCGCCATATCCCTTCCCTATCGCAAAAATTCGCGCCCGTTTCATTCAATATAGAGTTGATTGAAATTTAGGGAAGTCACACGTTGAAATGCAGCTGAATGCGGATATCCTGGCCGCGGGCGAAGGATTCCATTTTGTCCGGATAGGCGCCGATCAGGAAATCGGCAAGGCCATAGGAAAAGGCCTCCTCCTCCAGAAAGACGCCACGCTTGACGCCGACATGGGGCAAGGACAGCAGCATGCCCTGATAGGTGATACTGATGATGAAATTGAAATCGTCAAAACTGAGTTGCACCGACACGGGACCGTTTGCAAGATTGGCCCGGCGGATATGTTCCAGAACCTGCATTGCTGTGGTTTCGGCGCGGGAGACAGCAGAGCTGTCGATATTCCATGCCCGTCCCTTTTCTTCAAGTATTCTGGAAAACTCCTCGACGGAATGCTCCACCTTCTCGAAGCCAACATTCGCCTTACGGCGGCTGCCAAGTCGGAAAGTGAGATGTAGCGCGAGCGCGGAAACCACGGCAATGGGCATCATCGAGCTGGTAAAGGGATGTAAAAATCCCGGCAGGCTTTTGAAATAATTCTGGAAAACATCTCGGCTGAGCCCCAGCAGCATGGAGAAGCCGATCACGTATGTCATGCGATTATCGATGTTGCGCGACATCATGATCTGTATGCCGCCGGAAATCATGAAGGAGGCCGTGAACATCAGAATGGCCCCGATCACGGAATTGGGCAGGATCAGGAAGAAAGAAGCAATCACCGGCATCACGGAGAAAACAATCAGAATGGCGGCGGCGGCATAGGCGATTGAGCGGCTTGTCG
>CALEMG010000003.1 GCA_937910835.1 uncultured Alphaproteobacteria bacterium
GCAGGCAAGCGCCCGGGAAGCCGCAATGTTATGGGGATTGACGATCCGAGCGTCGATGAGTTGATCGAGAACCTGATTGCTGCGTCAACTTATGAAGATTTGATCCCGGCCGTGCGCGCGCTCGATCGTGTCCTGACATGGAATTTTTATGTTATCCCCCAGTTCCATGCCGCCTATGATCGCATCGCTTACTGGAACAAATTTGGCCATACCGACGTCAACCCGGCGCAAGGACCGGATATCCTGAGCTGGTGGATCGATCCTGAGAAAGAACAACAGTTGGAAGAAGGGCTGAAGAAATTACGGCAAAAGCAATAGAGCCCTTCAATCAAAAGGAAGAATTTGGATGAAAAAGTCGCTCATGCCGCTTTTCTCTATTCTTTTGGTTATTGGCTCAAATGCCGGGGCCGAGCCACTGGCTCATTATGGGTTTTCGACATTCGGAACATTGAAATACGGCCCCGGCTTTACTCATTTCGACTATGTCAATCCTGATGCTCCCAAAGGCGGGAAGATCAAGCTGCGTGATCTCGACAGTTTCGATACGGTCAACCCATTCTTGCTAAAGGGGAAACCTGCGCTGATCAACGGTGATAAGGGGGGCGATCTCTATTTTAATTTTACACAGTTGATGACACCATCCTATGACGAGTTGGACGCGGTTTACGGTCTGCTGGCGGAAACAGTCACCATTGATGATCAGCGTCTATGGGCGGAATTCACCCTTCGACCTGAAGCTCGCTTTCACGATGACACGCCAATCACTGCCGAGGATGTAGCGTTCACTTTCAACATTTTGAAGGAAAAAGGTCACCCGAGATATGGCATACGTTACCGGGATATTGTTGCAGCAAAAGTGCTGGATCCGCATAAAATTCGGTTTGAGTTTCGTGAAGGTGCCCTGACCCGAGACCTGCCCTATCAGGTAGCGACTATGCCTATCTTGTCCAAGGCGTCATTTGAAACTCGTGACTTTGCTGTCACCACCATGCAGCCTCTTCTGGGATCCGGCCCCTACGAACTTACAAAAGTCAGCCCTGGCCGCACCCTCACCTATGAGCGAGTGAAGGATCATTGGGCCGAAAGTCTCCCGGTCCATAAGGGACGGTTTAACTTCGACGTTATTCAAGTGGATTACTATCGGGACCGAACAATCGCACTGGAGGCATTTTTTGCTGGTGAATATGACTTTCGCGAAGAATTCACCTCCCGCTCCTGGGCAACAGAATATGAAAACAAGCCTGCGGTAGAAAAGGGCTATATCAAACGCGATGTTTTGCAAGATGCAACATTGACCGGATTGCAAGCCTTCTTCATGAACAGCCGCCGCGCTCCCTTTGACAATGTTAAGGCGCGAGAGGCTTTCGGCCTGTTATTTGACTATGAATGGACGAACCGGAACCTGTTTTACGGGGCCTATGACCGGTTGGGTTCCGTCTTTGAAAATTCCGAAATGAAGGCAACCGGCCTTCCTTCTCCGGCGGAGCTCGATCTTCTGACACCTTATAAGAATATTCTGCCCGAAGACATCTTCTTGAGGGAATTCAAACCGCCCCGAACCGACGGTTCAGGAAATATCCGCAAGCAGATTGGCGCGGCACTCAAGCTTTTTAAATCGGCCGGATGGATCATTCAGGATAAAAAACTCGTGAATGAGGCCGGTCAACAAATGCAGATCAGCTTCCTTCTTTATGAGCAATCCTTCACCCGCATTATCAACCCCTATGTCGCAAATTTGCAGCGCGTGGGTATTGATGCGTCCATCCGCGTGATCGATAGCGCGAGCTGGCAGAACCGAGTCCGGGAGTTTGATTTCGATATCGTCGTTCGGCGGTTCCCGCAACCACAAGTGCCCGGCGTGGAGCAACGGGACTGGTGGGGCTCCGCGTCTGCGGATGTCACTGGTGGTCTGAATATTGCGGGCGTTAAAAACCCCGCAGTTGATGCGATTATCGAAAAGATCATTGAAGCGCAAACGCGCGAGGAACTGATTACGGCGACGCGTGCGCTTGATCGGGTACTGATGTGGAATTACTATTTTATTCCGCAATGGCATAAGAGCAGCCACTTTATCGCTTATTGGGACAAATATGGCCGCCCGGCATCAAAAAAGCCCGGTTTTGATCGTGCGGTTCTGCAAAGCTGGTGGTATGATCAGGCCAAAGCCGAAGAACTGGCCGCCCGACAGGGTAAGTAAAGTTTAACCTGCGGACAGAGGAGTAGCCGTTGTTTGCCTATATATTGAGACGTATCCTGCTCATGATACCGACATTATTTGGCATCATGGTTCTCAATTTCGTGGTTATCCAGTTCGCCCCCGGCGGCCCGATTGAGCAAATCATCGCAGAAATTCAAGGGACTGCCGTCGGTGCCACAGCACGCATCGGCGGAAGTGGGACGGGCGATACCGGCGGTGGCGGCAGCGCATCTTCCTCCTTAGGATCGGAACGCACCTATCGCGGAGCACAAGGCCTCGACCCGGAGTTCATCAAGGAACTGGAAATCCAGTTCGGCTTTGACAAGCCAGCGTATGAACGATTCTTCCTGATGATGAAGAACTATTTGATGTTCGATTTTGGCACGAGTTATTTCCGTGATGAAACCGTCGTCAATCTAGTGATCGAAAAGCTGCCCGTCTCTATCTCCATCGGGCTCTGGACAACGCTACTGGTTTACCTAATCTCTATTCCCCTTGGTATCGCCAAGGCGGTGCGGGATGGCACGAAATTCGACATCTGGACGAGCAGTCTGGTGATTGTCGGCAACGCAATCCCGAGTTTCCTTTTTGCCGTCGCACTCATCGTGTTATTTGCGGGCGGCGCTTATTTCAACTGGTTCCCTTTACGGGGACTGACGTCGGACAACTGGGAACAGCTCAGCGCCTTCGGAAAGATCACTGACTATCTCTGGCATATTGCGTTGCCGGTGACAGCCTTGGTAATTGGCGGATTTGCCGCCCTGACCCAGCTTACGAAGAACTCCTTTCTCGACCAGATCAGCCAGCAATATGTGCTCACCGCCCGTGCCAAAGGTCTGAGCGAGCGTCGAGTGCTTTACGGCCATGTGTTCCGGAATGCGATGCTGATAGTGATAGCTGGCTTTCCGAGCGCCTTTATCGGTATCCTCTTTACAGGATCTCTGTTGATCGAGGTTATTTTCAGCCTCGACGGCCTCGGACTTTTGGGTTTTGAAGCCGCGATCAACCGCGATTATCCTGTGATTTTTGCGACTGTCTATGTATTCGCGCTTCTTGGCCTGGTCATGAATTTGGTGGGCGATCTGACCTACACCCTCGTCGACCCTCGCATCGATTTCGAAGCTCGGGAGGCTTAGGCCATGACCCTCTCCGCCATCAATCAGCGCCGCCTGAATAACTTCAAGGCAAATCGCCGCGGCTATTGGTCGATGATCTTTTTCGTCCTGCTGTTCGTGATCTCTCTGTTTGCCGAGTTGATCGCGAATGACAAGCCGCTTGTCGTCTCCTACAAGGATCAGCTTTATTTCCCCTTCATTGTTGCCTATCCCGAAACGGCGTTTGGTGGTGATTTCGAAACAGAAGCGGATTATCGCGACCCCTTTGTTGCCGACCTGATAAATGAGCAGGGCTGGCAGATTTGGCCGCTGATCCGCTACAGCTATACAACGATCAATTATGACCTGACCTCGCCGGCACCATCGCCACCGGATACTGAGAACTGGCTCGGGACCGATGATCAAGGTCGCGACGTTCTCGCGCGAGTGATTTATGGTTACCGCATCTCCGTCGCTTTTGGTGTGATCCTGACTATTTTGAGTTCGATCATTGGCGTGACGGCCGGGGCGGTGCAGGGATATTTCGGCGGGTGGACAGACCTAATTTTTCAGCGCTTGCTGGAAATATGGGGCGGCATGCCGAGCCTTTATATCCTGATCATTCTTGCAGCCCTGATTGAGCCAAGCTTCCTGATCCTGCTTGCGCTATTACTTCTGTTCAGTTGGCCGAGCCTTGTCGGCGTGGTGCGAGCAGAATTTCTGCGCTCGCGCAATTTCGACTATGTCCGGGCGGCACGGGCGCTTGGCGTGCGTGACAGAGTGATCATGTTCAAGCATCTCCTGCCGAATTCCATGGTGTCGGCGCTCACCTTTCTGCCGTTCATCCTGACAGGCTCCATCGTCAGCCTGACCTCGCTTGATTTTCTGGGCCTTGGCTTGCCACCGGGCTCCCCCTCGCTTGGTGAATTGCTGGCCCAGGGGAAGGCCAATCTGCAGGCGCCCTGGCTGGGGATTACGGCCTTTTTGACCCTGTCGATTATGCTGACCCTCGCCTTTTTCATGCAAGAAGGCATTCGCGATGCCTTTGATCCAAGAAAGACATTTCAGTAATGGCGCTGGTTGAGATCAACGACCTGTGGGTCACCTTTAAATCCGATGGCAAGGATGTGCCGGCCGTAAAGGGCATCTCGTTCAACATTGGAAAGGGCGAAACGGTTGCCCTCGTAGGGGAAAGCGGGTCGGGAAAATCAGTGACCGCCCTCAGCATCCTACAACTCCTGCCCTACCCGCTCGCCAAGCACCCGAAGGGTTCCATCAAGATCAACGGAGCAGAAGTTGTCGGGCGGCCTCAGAAAGAGATGCGGAATTACCGGGGTAATCACGTCTCCATGATCTTTCAGGAGCCGATGACATCCCTCAACCCGCTGCACACGATCGAGAAACAGATTAACGAAACCCTGCTCGTTCATAAGGGGATGAGCCAAAAAGAAGCCGCCGTCCGTGTACGCGAGCTTCTGGAGATGGTCGGCCTGGATGCCATAGACGAACGGCTGAACGCTTATCCCCACCAGCTTTCGGGTGGGCAGCGTCAGCGCGTGATGATCGCCATGGCGCTCGCTAACGAACCGGATTTATTGATTGCTGACGAACCAACCACCGCCCTCGACGTGACAATCCAAGCGCAGATACTCGAGCTTCTGATGGACCTGCAAAAACGTCTCGGCATGGCGATTTTATTGATCACCCATGACCTCGGCATTGTCCGGAAGATGGCTAAAGACGTCTGTGTCATGACCCATGGCGAAATCGTCGAGGCCAACTCCACCAAGGAATTGTTCACTCGGCCGCGCCATGAATATACACAGATGCTGCTGGAGGCGGAGCCCAAGGGCCTTCCCCTTCGCAAGAATGACGCACTGCCCGAAGTCATGTCCTGCAAGAACTTGAAAGTCTACTTTCCGATCAAGAAGGGACTTTTAAAACGAACTGTCGACTATGTCCGCGCGGTCGATGATATTTCCGTCAGTGTAAAGCAGGGCCATACCGTCGGCATCGTCGGAGAAAGTGGCTCAGGCAAGTCGACGCTCGGCCTCGCCATGCTGCGGCTCATCGCCTCGGAAGGGGAAGTTATATTCAACGGACAAGCAATCCAGAATGCGAGTTGGAAGGAGCTTCGCCCATTACGCGCGGAAATGCAGATTGTCTTCCAAGACCCATATTCCAGCCTCAGTCCCCGTCTCTCGATCGGGCAGATAATCGAGGAAGGTGTTATTGTTCATGAAGGGCATGGCAATCGACTGGAGCGGCGCGACCGAATATCCGAGGTTCTGAAAGAAGTCGGTATTCCACCGGATGCACAGGATCGCTACCCTCATGAATTTTCCGGCGGCCAGCGTCAGCGTATCGCCATCGCCCGCGCCCTTATCCTGAAGCCAAAATTTATCGTCTTAGACGAACCGACATCAGCTCTGGATATGTCCGTACAGGCGCAAATTGTCGATCTATTGCGAGACCTGCAGAACCGTCACAACCTAACCTACTTATTTATCAGCCATGACCTGAAGGTCGTCCGCGCCATTGCCGACAGTGTTCTTGTGATGCGCGACGGTAAAATTGTTGAGCAGGGCCCCGCAGCACAAATCTTTGACAATCCTGAAACAGACTATACAAAGGCCTTGATGAAAGCGGCATTCGACCTAGAAACAGCCGCTGCTGGTGCAGTTAATAGTTAAGGTGTCTGAAAAAGATGCCGGAGAAAAATAATGGCCCTATTGTTCAAGAGTAATATTGACCGCCCGGACTGGTGGCGGAGCGAATTGAATAAATATATCCCGGACCTTGAGGTGCGTATCTGGCCGGATATCGGCAATCCAGACGAGATCAAATATGCCCTGTGCTGGAAAATGCCACATGGGGAACTTGCGAAGCTGAAAAACCTGCGCGCGGTCTATTCCCTTGGTGCCGGTGTCGATCACCTGCTTGCCGATCCGGATTTTCCACGTCACCTCCCTTTCTCCCGCGTTGTCGACCCTAACCTGACCGGGCGGATGACGGAGTATGTTGTCCAGCACGTCCTGAATCACCACCGTTTCTGCCATGCCTATGACGCGCAGCAGCGAGAACATGTTTGGAAAGAGCATTTTGCGCCATTCGCTAGCGAGCGAAAGGTCGGCATACTGGGAATGGGTGAACTCGGCGGTGGTGCCGCAGAAGCGCTCAGCTTTCTAAAGTTCGATGTTGCAGGCTGGAGCCGGTCAGAGAAGAAAATCGAAGGTGTAGAGAGTTTCTATGGCGATGATCAACTAGACGCATTCCTCGCCCGGTCAGAAATTCTGGTATGCCTCCTCCCGCTGACACCACAAACGCGCAACATCTTGAATGCTGACCTCTTTGCCAAACTGCCAAAGGGCGCGGGCTTCATTAACGCCGGGCGCGGGCCACATCTTGTGGAAGAAGATTTGATCCCCGCGCTTGATAGCGGCCAGTTATCCGCCGCGACACTCGATGTGTTTCATGTAGCGCCGATGGCCGAGGAACACCCGTTTTGGGATCATCCGAAAATCCGCATCACGCCGCATGTTGCAAGCATTTCTGATCCGGCAAGCGTTGCCAAGCTTGTCGCGGAAAACATCATCCGCACGGAAAAAGGCGAGGATCTGCTTCACGCGGTGGATGTTGAAAAAGGGTATTAATAAACTTGGGTCAGGTTAGGAGATAAAGAATGAGCATTGAATTTCTTCTCACGACCCTGATCGTTACCATCGCGCCGGGTACCGGTGTTTTATATACTTTGGCAGTCGGCCTTACGGATGGCGGCAAGGCAGGCATTGCAGCGGCGTTTGGCTGTACGCTCGGCATCTTGCCCAGTATCTTTGCCTGCATGTTCGGTGTCGCTGCACTCCTGCATACAAGTGCACTAGCGTTTCAAATTCTGAAATATGCCGGGGTCGCATACCTGCTCTACCTCGCGTGGCAAACAGTTCGAGACTCAGGAAATCTCGACCTGAACAAGAAAGAAAAAAGCAAGCAATATTGGCAGATTGCCTCCAAAGGCATGTTGATCAATGTCCTCAATCCAAAGCTGACAATTTTCTTCCTCGCCTTTCTGCCACAGTTTATCCCGGCATCAACCGGCAACCCTGCCCTCGTCATCGCTTGGCATGGCGCGGCCTTCATGGCGGTTACTTTCGTTGTTTTTATAATCTACGGCCTTTTCGCCTCAAGGATACGTCACTACTTGTTGCACACGCCAAAGATCGTTCGCGGGGTACAGTACGGAATTGCCGCAACATTTGCAGGGCTCGGATTGAAGCTGGCGCTTACCACCCGGTAAAATTCACGACTTTCCATAGCGCTCGTTGATCAGAGCGAAGAGAGCCCGGATTGTGAAAGCTTCTCCGCCAACCGGGCGGCCTGGGCGAGATCGGACGTTATAGGCCATAATGTCAAAATGCACCCAGCTTTTGGCTTTCTCGACGAATTCCTTTAGGAACAGCCCGGCGGTAATTGCCCCCCCGTATCCACCAGAACCAGCATTGTTAATATCGGCGAACTTGCTGTCCAGCAGATGGCGGTACTCACCCCACAGCGGCAGGCGCCAAACCGGATCCTTCTCCAATTCGCTATGCTTAGCAATATCGGCGAAAAGCGCGTCGTCATCCGTGAAAGTCGCAGCGATTTCCGTTCCGACCGCGACCCGCGCGGCGCCCGTCAGCGTCGCTACATCGATCAGGAGATCAGGTTTCTCTTCATCAGCGGCGGCGAGCGCATCGGCAAGGATAAGTCGACCTTCCGCATCCGTATTACCGATTTCAACCGTTTTACCCTTTCGGCTGGTTAGGATATCGCCAGGATGAAAGGCATTTCCGGAAATTGCATTTTCAACCGCCGGAATCAGAACGCGCAAGCGCACCGGCAGATTTGCATCCATAATCATGTGCGCTAAGCCAAGCACAGTCGCCGCCCCACCCATATCCTTCTTCATCATCAACATACCAGCCGCTGATTTAATATCGAGACCACCGCTATCGAAGCAAACACCCTTACCGACCAAGGTCACTTTCGGCGCGTCTTTATCGCCCCAGATTATATCAATCAGCCGGGGTGCGTCCGCCGCCGCGCGGCCAACCGCATGAACCATGGGAAAATGATAGGTGAGCAGATCTTCGCCGACGATATTGCCCTGCTCGGCCTCGAATTCCCCTGCGACCTGCGATGCGGCCGCCTCAAGGGCCGCCGGCCCCAGATCTCCTGCGGGTAGATTGACAAGGTCCCGCACCAGGGTAACGGCCTTGACTGTACGCGCGACCATGTCTTTATCCGCGCCCTTCGGCAGCATCAACGTCGCATATTTCTTGTCATTCTTTTTATACCGGTCAAATGAATAGGTGCCGAGTGACCAGCCGATGGCAATGTCCGTCGCCTCCTTCTCTGTGAATTCAGCTGTGACGGCGTAGATTCCCTTCGGAAGCGTTGAAGGCAAATCCGCGAGTGACCAGACATTCCAATCGCCATCTTTTACATAGATAACGGCTTCGATATCGCCTGCGGCCCCTGGCAACAGTAGCGTTTTTCCGCCAATCGCCTCAAACCCGCGAGAGTCAATCCAGCTTTTATGAAGATCAGACTGCGCCGTAAGCCATTCATCGAAATTGCTCTCCTCGACAATGATTATTGGCTTGGGATCAGTTTTGGACGTTGCGACGACAAATGGTATCACGATGCTCTCCTGAAGATTTATGCGACCTTATCAAAGCCGTATTCGGGCGACAACAGCTATCGGGCCGCACCAGGCAGAGAGCTTACAAAAGACCCGCCCCTCATCCTAGTCAGTAATAATACCTATTTCCTTGTAATAGCGCTCTGCGCCGGGATGTAGGGGCGTTGAAACACCTTTAAGGGCTGTATCGAGATGTATCAGCAAGCCCTTTGCATGTCCGCGGTCGAGAAGATGGCGATTTTTTGGATGCCACAACGCGCGGGTAATTTCATAGACGCGCTCTTCCGGCACATTCTCATTAACGATCCATTGGGTGCTGACCGCGAGGGTCGGCGCGGTATCGATATCCCGATATGTATCGGCTGGAATCTGAGAAATGGAATAATAACCGTGGTCGGCGACAAATTTGTCAGCAATCTCGCCATTGATTGGCAGTAATTTGATCTTTCCGACATCGGCAAGCTCAGAGACCGCAGTAACTGGGTAACCGGCAACCAGAAAAAAGGCATCCAGCTTATCCGCTTTCATCAGGGTGACAGATTTATCGGGATTGGCGGATACGGCATCAATATCTTTTACCGAGAGACCATATGCCTTTAAAATTTCCTTGGCATTCTCTCGGGTTCCTGAACCCGGCACATCAATCGATACTTTTTTCCCCTTTAAGTCTTGGACGCTTTTTATTCCAGCTTCACGACGAACAACAAGATGGACATCCTCGGGGTACAGATTGGCGATCACCCGAAGAGAGGTGATGGGTTCTTTCGCATCATAAATACCGGTGCCGTTATATGCTGCATCAACAGTATCTGACTGGGCGAGGGCGGTATCAAAATAGCCTCGTGTAACGCCGTATATATTGTCCACGGATCCATGAGTCGTTTGCGCCGTTGCAATCAGCCCCGGAACGCCGCAGGATCCTCCGTCCTCGCAACCTCGGCTTCCTGGTGGGTTGGAGATAACCGACGCAAGCAGCGTTCCAATGGGGTAATATGTTCCGGCAGTGGATCCTGTCCCTATGCGCAGGAAGTAGACATTCTGGGCAACAGCACTTCCAAAATAAAGCATCACCAGCGTCAGACAGAACCCTATCACGATCACGCGTTTTGCAGACTTTATGTATATAATGACCCCATCCTCCTGACATTCCAACTTCACCAGCCTAGCCTATTAGTAATAATAGAAGGATATCGAGCAGAACAAAGTAAGATTTATCTCAATGTGTGACTAATTTCTCGATCGGCCCGAAGGGCTCCCGGTTCTGTCCGTTTCCGAATGTTGCTCACCTTCGCGGACACCTCCCTTATATCAAAGGCTAGACCCGCGGTTTGATGAAGGTCCCCACAGGCTTTGTGGATTGCATATGGAATTTGTGACAACAACTCTCGGTCCTTGTCTTTGAGTGATGAATTCTCCTTGACGATGGAATTCAGAAGATCGGCCAGCGCCTGGCACAGAGAGATGACATGCACATGTTCAGTTCCCTCGACGCTGTAGACCAGGGCATCATTTCTCCGCTGCATGACGCTAATCACATCCTTGCGGTCTCCAAAGCTGTCGGCCGAACCGGAGAGAAGAATGACAGCAGAGGAAAGGCGCATCAACTGTTCCGAATAAGTCGATATCTTACGCTCTTTCACGACTTTCATCGCGCTTTTGATCGCCTCCGGCGTAGCGGCAAGCTCCGGCCGGTTCTCAACCTTCGCCTGTAGAGAATTTGGAACAATCATCGTCGGGACGTGCGACCGGCATCTCAGACCATTGCGCCG
>CALEMG010000004.1 GCA_937910835.1 uncultured Alphaproteobacteria bacterium
GCAAACAGGATCCCGACAAGGTGTCCGTGCAATCCGGTTATAACCGCGCCAATGGAATAGATGGAGGCAACCGTGCCGCGCGGCCATTGGAATTCGTTGCTAAGCGGCGAAACCAGGTTCGGGAAGTTTTCGAATGCAAACCGTCCGGCAAGGCCCATCAGAAAACACAACAGGAGAACGCCAATAGCGACCGGAACAAATTCTGTTTTTTTGGGTTGGCTCAAAAGCCCCGCTCCATTCTTCTTGTTTTCCGGGATATCAGGGTTGATTGCTTTTTATTCTAATCGACCTGCCGCGAAAATAGAATGCCCTTTCTTTAATAGGCATTAGTCCTTGCGGAAGATGGCAGAGGCGAGCCAGCCTGCGAACAGCGCGACAATAATTGCCGCAATGCCGTAGAGTGCGGGGTAATCATAGGCAAAATCATAGATTCGGCGTCCCAGTCCCGATTTCTTGATGAACAGCGGTGAAGACTGAGCGCCTAAGAGTTCCCCATCCTTAAACAGATAGAATTCGGCAATATAGTCGCCGACTGGCACATTCGCGGGGATGACGATTGTTGTCCGGAAGAGAGTATCGCCGAGAAAATAGACCGCCGTTTCCTGATCCGAATAGAGGTTCGCGCGGGATTTCTGCCGGACGATGGCCTCTTCGAAGGGAAGACTCATCTGCTCAGGTTCGGCCGCGCGAAAACGCAGGCGCGACGGTCCGATACGGAGGCGATTAAGAACATCCGGTGGTGCGATCTCTTCGACCGGTCGGTTGCTCGCCAAGGCATAGAAGCTTGGCACGCGAGCAAATTCCACCGCTTCTGTATTGACCCAGATTCCGGCAACCCGATCTTTACGGCGGACGACGACGTCCTCTTCCGGCCCTCGCACAACGACCAGCACATCACCGCGGTTTGGTCCTTCATCATCAACATTAATGGCGCCGAAGAGAAGCAACTCAGTTCCGGTGAAATCGGATGTCACCGAGACCAGATGGGACGAGATATCGGTGACCAGTGCTGACTGGGCCTGGCTGTGCGGGACCCAAGCCAAGGTTAGTGCGTACAGGACGGCTAAGGCGGTAGCCAGTTGGCTCGCGGTGGACGTCATTTGATCACTGACCACCTTCGCCAAGAGAGTACAAATCATCCGGTGTAATAACCAGATCAAAGGCCAGCTTTACGCAGACTATCAGCACGAGAAGAGCCAAAAGACTACGAAGCTGTTCTCCGCGCAGCTTGGTGCCGAAACGAGTGCCGATCTGTGCCCCGACAACGGAACTGCTCATCAGGAGCAGGGCGAGCATGACATCCACTGTCTGCGTATTGATGGCATGAAGCAAGGTGACGTTCGCGGTCACGAAAATAATCTGAAAGAGTGAGGTGCCGATCACGACGCTGGTCGGCATGCCAAGAAGATAGATCATTGCCGGAACCATAACAAAGCCGCCGCCGACCCCCATTATGGCCGACAGGATACCCACCAGGGCGCCAATGCTGAGTGGCATCAGCGCGCTGATATAAAGTTTCGATTTGCGGAACCGCATTTTAAAGGGCAGGCCATGGATCCAATAGTGCTGATGCAGTTTTTTCCGGGCGACAGAGCCCTTGCGCGACTTGATCATGGCGTTGACGCTTTCAATGAACATCAGACTGCCAATTATGCCGAGGAAGATGACATATGAGAGAGAGATCAGCAGATCGACCTGACCCATTGCCTTGAGGACTGTGAAAATCCAGGTGCCGAGAATGGAGCCCAGGATACCACCAACCAGCAGTATCGTGCCCATTTTGAAATCTACATTGCCGCGCCGCCAATGCGCCAGTACGCCTGAAACGCTTGCCGCAGTAATCTGGTTCGCTTCGGTCGCCACGGCAACCGCAGGCGGAATGCCGATGAAGATCAAAAGGGGTGTCATTAAGAAGCCACCGCCGACGCCAAACATACCCGAAAGCAGCCCGATGGCGCCGCCCATGCCCAAGATCAGAAACAGATTAACTGAAATTTCGGCAATGGGCAGATAAACAGTCATTCGACAGCTTTGGCCTTCTATTTTTGAGTGGTTCGGGCAGGAGTGACGCCGATTCTGTTGGCTATACATTAAAAGGCCGAGGAATGGAAGGGGAGCTAAGGAAATCTTCTTGCTCAGAGCAAAATTTCACTTTCAATTCTGTGTTGCCGTCGTATTCGCCGGTTGCCGACGAGGAAATTTGTGAGAATTCCCTTGTGAAGCGCGCAATGGCCAAGGTATTTAGGCTCCAAACCATCTGCGGCGAAGAAGTTCAGGAGTAAACATGCGCGTCCTTTACGTCGGAAACTTTAATGAGAAATCCAACGGTGCACGTTTCTATGATTCAAACAGAAAGCTTGCGAATGGATTTATCCGGAACGGCCATCAGATATACCAGTTCAGCGACCGCGATATCGCCCGTGCGTCTACCTGGTTCGGATCTCGCAAATTCGGTATTGTGCCGGCTAATTTCCGCCTCTTGGAAACTGCGAAGAATTTCTGGCCGGATCTTCTGGTCATCGGTCATGCAGACCCCATATTTGCAACCACGCTAAAGCAAATACGCAAGGCCGTCCCGCATATCAAAATCGCCGCCTACAATTTTGATGCTCTCTGGCATCAGGATAACGTTAACAGAATTACGGCGCATGCGGACGAGGCCGATGCGATTTTTATTACGACCGCAGGCGATCAACTCAAGCAGTTCACCCGCAAGAATAACGTCGTCTCCTTCTTTCCTAATCTCGTCGATATGTCGATAGATACGGTGCGCGCGTTTGAGAATGCCGATCCGCAATACCGTTTGTTTTACGGCATGGGCAACGCGCTGCCGGAGAGCGAGCGATTTAATGTCGCCAGTCGTATCCTTGACAGGTTTGGAGATGAGGCAGTCGAAATTCTTGGTATGCGCGGGAAGATTCCGGTAGCGAGCATTACCTATCAGCGTCACCTCGGGAATGCGCGAATGGGCCTGAACCTGAGCCAGGGGGAGGGGGATCCGCTTTATAGCTCGGATCGGATGGCGCAATATATCGGCAACGGCTTAATGACCTTTATTCACCGCCGGCCAGGTTATGATCGGATTTTCAAAGAGGATGAACTGGCCTTTTATGATGACTTCGATCATCTCCTAGAAAAAATCGCCTATTTCAACGCGCATGACGATGAGGCACGAGCTATTGCCAAAAATGGCTGGAAACGCACTCATGAGATATTCAATGAGCGGCTTGTCGCTAAATATATTACCGAGGTGACCTTCCGTCAGAACTGGAGCGAGGATTATCAGTGGCCGACAGAGCTGCACAGGGCGTGATCTGTCAAATTCCCGCTTTTTTCAGTTCTTCGGGTAATCTGCCGCCCAGCCAGTAAAAATACATGCGAAAATCGCTATAGAGCGACCAAAACGGATATGTGAAGGTTGCCGGGCGGTTCTTTTGAACAAAGAAATGCGCGATCCAGGCGGGGCCATAACCGGCGACAAGTGCAAGAAGGATCAGCCAGGGCATCATGAATATAAAGGCAGCAATCAGGCATACCAGAGCGAGCGTGGAGCCGATGTAGTGTAAGCGGCGGCAATTCGCGTTTGAATGCTCGCGCAGATAATAAGGCCAGAATTCCGCATATTGAGTGATTTTGGCCGTCATTTCTTTCCTCTTTCCTTATATACGATGTACATTATAGCAGATAATTACCCGCTCAATCCAGTATCAGCAAGGCATCGGTCAGAGGTTGACGTTTACGTAAACGTAAAGTATAATGGATCCCGTAAAACAGGATTGGGACTCCATACAAATAATGAATGCCAGAGCAGAAATTGACAAAGAAGGCCGGATCAGCTTTTCCATTACGGAGCTTGCTGAGGAATTCGGCGTTACCTCCCGCACTATCCGTTTCTATGAGGACAAGGGGCTTGTAAACCCCGCGCGGGAAGGTACGACACGTATTTATTCCCGAAAAGACCGCGGGCGGCTAAAGATTATCCTGCGGGGTCGTCGTCTGGGCTTCAGTCTGCAGGACATCAAGAAGATGCTAGATATGTACTCGCCGGAGAGCGGCGGTACGGATCAACTCACCTTCACCTTGCAAAAATGCGAAGAACAACTGGAAAAGCTGATCACGCAAAGGGCGGATATCAACGAAGCCATCGCGGAACTGGAAGACGGTATTTCCCAGTTGAAAGGACATTTGGCATCTGGTGGCGCGGATGGCTGCAAGAAAACCATCGCCTAAATCCTTCAAAAAAAGGATCGGGCACAGTAAATTTCGTAAAATTCAGGCCCTATATTGTGGGGCAGAACTACAGAAACGACCGGGAGTAGCCGGTTCACTAATAGTGATCTGAAAGGAAGTCGAGACAATGAAAAATGTCGTAATCGCGGGATATGCACGCTCTCCCTTCACCCTTGCAAACAAAGGGGAGATGATCAAAATCCGCCCCGATGAAATGACGGGGCAAGTGGTCAAGAGCTTGATTGCAACGACTGGTGTCAATGTTGAGGATATTGAGGATGTGCTTATCGGCTGCGCCTTTCCTGAGGCCGAGCAGGGCCTGAATGTGGCGCGCATCATCAGTTTTCTGGCTGGTATTCCGAAATCGACCGCTGCTACGCCGGTCAACCGCTTCTGCGGCTCCTCCATGCAGGCGATTCATATGGCCGCCGGCGCGATCC
>CALEMG010000005.1 GCA_937910835.1 uncultured Alphaproteobacteria bacterium
GCGATAGCTAATGGCTAGCAGGTAACGGGGTTCCATCTGTATCGACACCCGACTTGGTAACAACCCATCCCTGCGCATCAACGTGTTTTGCGCTATTGTTGTTCGATTTGGCCCTCAAATTATCATATAAGAGCAGCAGCAGGGTGTAGACTACAACCCTCCGCCGGTGGACAACTTTTGATGACTGAACTTGATCCTTATGAGTATCCCATATATCCGCATGCGTATCTTAATCGTGCACGGTCACTTCTGATGGAAGGAAATGCGCATTCCATTTTTTATGCAGCTTTTGAACTGCGCTGCTTTTTGGAATGTAGACAAGATCAATACTTGGAAGCTCAACGCGAGTACGCGCGTTCCGTACCAAATAGATGGAAAATTGGCGCACAAGGAAAGGCATTGGCGGGCATATTTAAGAGCGAGAAAATACAGTATGTTGCTTGGTACGCTGACGATGAGTTAATCTTCGATGCGTATCACATCCCAGTTAGCGATGAACTCCGAGATCGCGTCGAGAAACTGGGAACTCTCCTCCACTCACAGAAAACATGGCGAGATCCAGATGATGAATGGTGGAACGAGACTCGAAAAAATTTGGTCGAAACATATGAGCTTGCGTGGCTTTGCGGTCAAGGAATGCTTTTGTCACCCTTGTTCCTCCATGAAGGTAAGACAGTTGGCAAATTCGAGATTAGCTGCGATGATGACATGAGAGAAAAGATTATTGCAAACATGAAAATTGGCTCGAAAGGAATAATGAAAGTTGATTATCCTGAAGTACTTCCAGAGGATTGGAATTCCGACCTCGTGGTTTAAAAAGAGTTGAGCGGATATACCTTTTCGGTTCTTGTGCAGTTCTCGCCGTTTGGTAAGTAATTCTCGGAATTCTAAATTAGCTGAGAGCAACAGGCTTTAGTCTTGATCGAAGGCGTATTCAGAGCCAACGAAATCATCTTCCTTATTGCAAATAGTATCTGGAACCTCATAATTATCAAAGGTAGTTCGACAAACATCATTGAGATTTATCAGGAAATTGGTTTTTGGTATTTTTATTATATGGTGCCATACAATTTTTTCTTTCCCTAGAGTGTTGCAGCTGCATTTGACATTGAGGCTACCCGGATCGTAGCTTTTCTCGTTCGCGATAACTGCACTAAAAGGCAATATGGCAAATGTCAAAATGGAAAGTGCAAATAGAATCGCATTTTTTGTGTTCATATTTTATCTCCAAAACCCTAAACGTTTGGTAACGAACTAAAACGTTACACGGTTTGTTTCTGAAGGAGGGTTTGCTGTAATTTTAGCAGCCTAAAACTGTACAAATAACTCCACCAGCAGCATCTCCCAATGCTTCTAAACCATTATTAATTTCACGCCGGACATCATCGCGGGCTGTTTGTAAAGTTCGATCAACGTTTTTCCCAAGTGCCTCAGCTTCTCTCAGTACATTTTCAACTCCTTTTCCCGCTTCTTGCGCCATGACCAACGTAAGCTTGATACTCTCTAGGTGTATATTCGCCACGTCTGCCACAACAGAATTCGGACCGATATCTGTTCCTAAAAGCTGCCTAGAGAGTTTTCGAAATTCGTTGTTTTCTCCAAAGCAATTGCCCTCCGCAAATTTTTTGTTGGCGCATTGAGCAAGTTCTTTCATAGTCAACCTTCCAGCCGCACAGGTTGCAAAAGATATTGGCTCGCCGCCGCTACTCGCAGCGCATTGCAAGGCAATTTGTTGTTCAGGTGTTAGTCCGTCGCTTGCCATGCAAACGCTAGTCCCAATTGGGTCACCTCCGCCCTCAACGAGGCATTGAGCAGCCTTTTGATAGTCTTTTGGTAAACCGCTAGTTATGAGGCACCCCGCCATACTCGCCGCCTCTCCATCATTTGACTGAACACATGAAATGGCAATTTTTATTTCAGGAGATAGTTGATTTTCTGAAGAGCAGAGTGCGAGATTGAGGCTGTCATCTTCATACTTTTCGATACAATCTAAAATGAGATTGATGTCTTCAGAACCTGTCAACCGGCCTATACATTTTGCGTAGCCATTTTCGCCATCCATGCACTCTTCTACAGCGATGATTTGATCAGAAATACTAGGATCAATCAAACACAAAGCATCGAGTTCTTCATCACCCGACCCCATGCAATTCGTGATTTCGATTAAGCTAGCTTGATTAGTTGTCTTTAGACTGCATCTCAATGACTCCAAATTGGTGTCGTTGGAATTAAAGCATTCGAATATTCTTTTCTCATCTCCATCCAAAGAACTGCTTAGAAAGCATTCGGATGTCAATGTATCGCTAATATTTTCAAGCTTGCAGTTATTATAGATGTCAACCATCTGTCCGTATGGCGGCAAACTTTTCATCCGAGGCAGTAACGATACGGTCAAATCATTTTGATCGTTGTATAATCCTGACAATGTCAAAATGCCGAGAGCAGTTTTGTTATTTACCTTTGGCCTGCAAGTACTGTCACCTACGCACTGAATTAGCGTTGAAAGCGGCACATCAAACCCTGCGCACTTCCTCAATTCATTTATATCACGAGCACCTTGAAACTGAGCACATTCTATGATTCTAGTTCTAGCAAGCTCATTGGAAACGAAGGAAAGGCCACTCTCTTCAACAGACTTGATCATTGTAATAGCGGATACAGGATTATCAATAACATCAATAAGTGAGCTTGCGACTTGTTGAGTGGTATCGATTGTCAAGGGAACAACAACGGAATACTTTTCGGATTTTTCTCGTAACTTGAGTGCGCCATATTCGAAGTATTTTTGGAATTCGAGACTTGAAGGAGGTTCAGGCCATTTGGTTGCTTCTTTTATTTCAAGAATACTTTCGCCAATTTTTGGTTTGCCGTTTATTATCCGGATCGGCATGTTTGGTTGGAAATTTTTAGTAACATCAGTTGAGTTGTTTACCCAATACGTTAGAAGAGAAAAAGCGCGTGACGCTGGGTGATTGTTTAGCGCTGATGGAGATTTTTTGCAGTTTTTGCCCGTCGTTCCGCATGATCTATGAATGAGCGCCAAGTCGAAGGAGTAGTCGTCAATTTCCTGGCCGACACATTCCGTAAGGCGAAGCCGTAATTCAGAAGTTGCGTTTTCAAAAACTTTGGCCAATGCGTCTGCTGTCGAAATTAATCCTTGAAAGTACTCCTCGCGTTCAAATGTTACAAATGGTGAACTGAACTCACGCTCATTAGCTAGCGCCCATATTGAAGTGCGAAGTTTTTCGCCGAAGTCATATTTTTTAATATCCTTATCAAGGAATATCTTACGAAAGCAACTGCGCGTTTTATTATGTAGTTCCGTCCCAGTTGTGTCAGGACCTACTGCTGCCACATAAATCTTATTGTTAACAAATATCCTTGATTCAGGATTATAACCTACTGTTACATATCCTATTCCATACTCGAACCAAAGACGATCAGCCTTGGCATCGGTAGCCAAAAGGCTAAAGATAACGACTGAAGTAATGAATAGGGCTTGAGTTATATATTTTAGCATCTTAATTGTGCCTCTTTTGTACGAAGTTGCAACTACTAACTACTAACTACTGCCTATAAATCCCCAAATTTTTTTCAGCTTCTTGTATTCAGACTTGTGTATGTTTGTATATCTAGAAGAATACAATACTCTTTTTCAGATTGAAATAGTATATCCTAATAATGCATAGGTAGGTGTATTTATATCAAAAAATGTCTTAATTGGTATTTGGAGGCATTGGTCAGCGGAAACAAAAATTACTTAACCTTGCGGATAAATAATTAGCTTTTCGATGACCTGGAAGAATTCCTAGCGCTCTTGTGTAGGTCCACGATTGCGGCCAATTTCATGTTTATCCCCATCTTTTCTGGTGCGCTTGAACTCTTCTCGCCGAGCATTGAGGTTCGATTGCTGCATCTCCTTGTACTGTGAAATATTTGAGCGCAGCTCTTGCTTCTGTTCGTGGAACTGCTGCATTTGCGTGTTGGCGTGCTGCTGGATCATGCGCCGCTCCGCCAACTGATTGGCAATGAACTGGTCCTTTGCTCGCTGGTCCCATTCCTGGGCCTGTTTTGCTTCTTGCTCGTTCATATGCTGGATACGCTTATGCTCGCCACGTAAGCGATCCCAAATACCTTTGACGCCAAGCCTAAATCGAGACTGTCTTTTCAGTGCATCCAGTCTTTTTTGTTCAGCTTGCTTGTCAAGGAAGGCTTGCCGTTCTTTTCTTTGCCTTGTGATCACCTGCTCTCGTTCAGAGACTAGTATGTTCTTTTGATGCTGCTCTTTTGCTTTTATTTCTTCTTTGAAGCTCTGTAGAATTGGGAGCATGTCATTGGCAATATTGTGCTTGGCATCCGTAACGCTGGGCAGGTCTTTCTCATCGCCCAGTCTTTCCCTTACTTGTTTGGTTCTGACATTTGCCTTTTTAGAGATGGAGTAGATTTCTCCATGTATATCAACGGCGACAAAGCCGCGTCTATCACCTCTGGCGAGGGTATAACCGCGTTCTTCCAAAGCATGAGTAAAGGCTGCTTTTGAATCTGAGATGGCCCAGGCATCCTGGATAGCGGTGGCTATTTCTCTTGGGTCTTTTTCAATACGTTTGGCTTGTTGCCATTCGGCATGGGTGAAGTTCTTGGGATTGCGTTCTTGGCTATTGACAAGACCTCTTGGCATTTTCCAACCATGTTCCAGGAAGAGTTCGCGAGAGAGGGATCTCAGCTTAGTATGATCGAAAGACATTTGGATGGCCTTCATCTGTTCTATATCTATGCGGCTCCAGACCGCATGAGCATGGCGTCGGCCTTCCTTTTCATGGAAGACGATGGCTCGGGGTTGGTTGGAGAGCTCCAGCTGTTCCTCTGCCCGTTCAATAGCGGCTTCAAACTCGGCGATGGAGACAGTTTCTGATGGAGGTGGGTTCAGGGACAGGGAATAAAGGAACTTTGTACATCTTGTTCCTCTGCTCACGGCATAGGCTTCATTGAGAGCGCCCATCAGGTCAGATGAGGCAAAGCCGCGGATGTCATGCACGTCAATATGCTCGTTTTCTTCCTTTAACAGATGCAAAGCTAAGTTTTTGGCCCCACCGCGCTGATTGCCCTTGAGGATCATGGACGGTTCTCCGATTTAATGCCGAGGGCTGAAATCAATGTAGATCGCATCACTCGCACATCGTCACAGGCTTGATAGAGCTCGTTAGTGAGCTCTGGAGAAACAGGCAAGGACCCTGTTTCAGCGGCCATAGCGATGGCAATCAGGCTGGGTCCGAGTTCAGACTGGCCCAACATGCCGAGGAGTTTCGCGATTTGCTTGTGATCCATAGAAGGGCGGCGATTGACGCGACGATTTAATCTTGGAAGCTTTGCGTCATCGCCAAACAGCTTTTTGCGGATATAGGCATTTATAGCCAAAGAACCAGCATCCTGCAGGAGCTGAGCTCGTTCTTCGTCGCTTAGACGTAACGAAAGTGGCGAAGGGCGCTTTTTGTTCGGCTTGGCAGCGGCTTTTATGAATTGAGCATGAAGGACAGAACTCATAATTCTGGTCCTCCAAAGTCATTGGTTAGATCAATTCCTGAATGTTTGAGTTGGTGCTCCCAGTCCGCCAGTTCCTCAAAGAGAGAGTTCAAACTTTCTCTCTCTAGGGGCACCATTCCCACGTTTCCTACATTCAAAATAATTGGGCACTCTGGCACCCAGATCAAGTTTGGAATAATTCTTCTATGCCATGATCCTTGGCTTGGCGAACCTGATTAATAAGCGTACGGCGGACTTGGGATTTTACGGCTCGAAAACCCGAATGGGCGCTCAATTCTTTTGCTTGGACAAGAGCGCGGGCGCGAATATCTTCCGGGGAAGCTAACTCGTCGAAGATCATATGGCGAGCAAGAAAATGTGAAGAGACAGCTTGGCTGGAAAGCGTCAGATTTCGGCAGAGTGGGGCTGGAATTTCATGAGCGATAATACGTTCCGGCCCGGATGGAAAAGGTACGCCAGCGCTGGATTCCTGTAAGCCAAATAGTGCCGTATCCCTATCTATCGCGATGCGATAATCTGTACATAACGTCAACACAAGCCCGCCGCCAAGCGCATGGCCATTAATGGCCGCAATGACGGGGCCAGGAATAGATAGCAAGTGGAATGTCATATCGGTAATTGCGAGCGCCATATCGTGGCGCTCTTCTGGTGAGTAGCTGGTGAATGCCTTGACGTCAACCCCGGCGCAAAAGGCCTTTCCTGTGCCTTCAAGAACCAGCGGTAATTTGGGATCATGCATTTTGAATAGGGCGCCAAGCGATCGGATTGCTACAAGATCGATGGCGTTCATCGGCGGTCGGTCAATTGTAATAACCTTGACCCCATCCTCAAGGACCTCGTGAATTGGCATTTGCTCTCCCTCGCTCTCCTCTATTTTTCAACCTGGCAAATTCAGCTGCCCAGCTTTTATATGTCAATTATTGCAGGGTATGCGGCAATGCGTTAGCCAGTTTTTATGACTGACTGTTTTTTACCTAGCTAGCCTTCCTATCCCATCCTTTCGGAGGCATAGCTGCCCGGGCTTGCAGGGAAGACGACCGTTTTATTCCCGTTTAGGAATACCCGCAGGTGGATATGGGCATGGATTGCGCGAGAGAGAACCTGACTTTCAACATCGCGGCCAAGACTCACGTAATCTGCCGGGCTTTGCGCGTGGCTGACGCGGACTGTATCCTGCTCGATAATCGGGCCTTCATCGAGATCCGCTGTGACATAATGAGAAGTCGCCCCGATCAGCTTGACACCTCGCTCGAACGCCTGCTTGTAGGGGTTGGCGCCCTTAAAGCTCGGCAGGAAAGAATGGTGAATATTGATAATCCGCCCTGACATCTTCTTGCACATTTCGTCTGACAGAACCTGCATATAGCGCGCAAGGACGATAAGCTCCGCGCCGGTTTCCTCAACAATTGCCATCTGCCTGGCTTCGGCTTCTTTTTTGTTCTCCTTCGTCACCTTGATATGGTGGAAGGGGATATCGTGATTGACGACGACCTTCTGATAGTCGAAGTGATTGGAAATCACGGCGACGATCTCGATCGGCAACGCGCCGATCCTCCACCGGTACAGGAGATCGTTGAGGCAATGGCCGAAGCGGGAGACCATGATAACCACCTTCATTTTCTCCGATTCATCATGGAAACCGAATTGCATTCCGAACCGCGCGCCGACTTCGGCGAAGCCGTCTGACAATGAGGAAAGATCTTTGCCTTCCTCGCTTTGGAAGCTGATCCGCATAAAAAAGTTGCCGGTTTCCTGATCGTCAAACTGGGCGCTGTCAGTAATATTGCAGCCATTTGTGGCAAGAAATGCGGAAATGGCCGCGACGATCCCCCGCGTGGATTTGCATTTTACGGTAAGCGCAAATGATTGCATGACGAAGTTACTTTCCTGAAAGACTAGATGTCAGGCGACACTATGTGCCGCCGTGACGAGAGTATGATGAAGTGAGGACGCCGAGGAGCGGGGCCCGAGGATTGTAAAATTCCTACCTGATTCACGGCAGATGATCAAGCAACCGAGGTGCTCGATTAGACATCGTGTGGCATGTCCCGCCGCGAGCGCTTTACTGTTCAGGTTGCATAAACGCTCTAACATTGGGACCAGATCATCGCCCGTTAGGTCGAAAATAACCCAACCGTCGGTCTGCTCTGTCACGCTGGCGGTATCCTTGACGAGGTCTTTTATTTCCGCAGCATAATCGGGATGCTCCGACAGCGGTGCCATAAGGAACCACTGGCCATTCCCCGTCCATATCGCGGTGGCACTTTCTGATAATACGGCTCGGCCCGGACCGGGCAACTCTCCGTCGAGGACCGGTGTCAGAAGTGTTTGCAAATCCTGACCCCGCCCCTGTCGAACGGCGAGGGAGGCAATTGCGAAATTGGGATTCTCGCAGAGGGTGATGCCGCCAATTATGTCAGTGGTAGATGTGGTCTTTCCAAGTGCGGTCAGTGGCGTAAGTATGTGATCAGACACGGAGCCGTTCTCCTTCCGGGTCGATGAAATGGGGACCGGTGACCGTCGCCTCGATATCGCCATCATCGAGCGGGTTTACAATACGGATCACGTCGCCATGACGCTGATCTCCTTTTTTAAGGAAAGCAAGTCCGATGGAAGAGCCAATATGCGGCGAATAGGCGGTGGAGGTGACCCAACCCTGATCATTGGCGGCGCTTGCGATTTCCCCGATGTTCATCAAATGTGCGCCAGCAAGGATCGTACTATCCGCACTTACCGGGGTCAGACCGACCAATCGATAATCATCCTCCCGGATCAAATGCGGGCGGCCTGCGAGAACCCGGCCGATGCTGTCTTTCTTTTGCGAGACCATACGTCCCATGCCAAGCATGGCGGCGGTACTCTGGCCGTTTAGCTCGTTCCCTGCGGCGTGACCCTTCTCGATCCGGAGGACACCCAGCGCCTCCGTCCCGTAGGGAATGGCATCGAACTCCCTGCCCGCCTCCATCAGCCGTCGGATGAGAGCATCGCCATACCTTGTAGGAACGGCAATCTCATAGGCCAGCTCCCCGGAGAAGGAAATCCGGAAAAGCCGCGCGCGCAATCCGCCGCAGATCGTGACCTCACCGCAGGCCATATAGGGGAAGGCCTCGTTCGAGATGTCATATGCGGGATCGACGATTTTTTGCAGGAGCTTGCGCGCGTTCGGTCCCGCCACCGCGAACTGCGCCCACGCTTCGGTGGTTGAGATGAGCTGCACATCAAGACCCGGCCAGAGGCATTGACGGCAAAATTCCATATGACGGAAGACAGACACTGCATTGGCGGTTGTCGTCGTCACAACGAAATGATCCTCGGCAAGCCGTGCTGCGGTGCCGTCATCCATGGCGAGGCCATCCTCACGCAGCATCAGGCCATAGCGCGTCTTGCCGACGGGCAGTTTGGCGAAACCATTGCTATAGATATGGTTGAGGAATTCTGCCGCATCCGCGCCCTGCACATCAATCTTACCCAGCGTCGTTACATCACAAACGCCGCCGGATTTCCGAACGGCAAGAACCTCCCGGTCAACTGATTGCCGCCAGTGGGTTTCACCTTCTATCGGGAACCATTGGGCACGGAGCCAGTTGCCTGCCTCTACAAAGATCGCGCCCTGTTCCTCCGCCCATTTATGGCTGGGGGTCAGGCGATAGGGCCGAAACTCCTTACCCCGCGATCGTCCGGCGAAGGCCCCGATGGAAACCGGCGTATAGGGCGGGCGAAAGATAGTTGTGCCAACGTCGGGAATGGCTTTCCCGTCAAGATCGGCCAGAACGGCGAGTGCACCGATGTTCGCCGTTTTCCCCTGATCCGTCGCCATGCCAAGGGTGGTGTAGCGTTTCACATGCTCAACAGATTTAAATCCTTCCTGATGGGCGAGTTTGATGTCCTTGACCGTGACATCGTTCTGCAGGTCGAGCCAGGCGCGGCCCTTCCCGCCTTTTACATACCAGAAGGGGGCGGCATTGATGGGCGCATCCTCCGCCTCGGGAAGGTCCGGCATATGGGCGGAGATATCCAAATCCTCAAGCGCGTCGATGGCTTTTTCCGCGCCTGATTTAAGCGCACCACGGGTCGAGAAAATCCCCGCCGCCGCTCCGGCAACACGCAGCAACGGGTCGCCGTCTGGCGCGGGAATAAAGGCGGAGATGGCTTTATTCCAGACCGGCCTCCCGCGCTTATGGCAAGTCAGATGCACATTCGGGTTCCATCCGCCCGCAAGCCCGAGCGCGCCACAAGCGATCTCCTTCACCGATCCATCCTGAAGCCGGACTTTAACGGATCTGAGGCCTAGTCTTCCGCGACTGTTGATGATCTCCCCGCCCGAAAAAACTTCGAACTCTTTCCATGTCGGGGCATTGGTGCGGCAATCAACCAGGGCGGCGATGTTGACGCCATTCGCCGATAGATCACGGGCTGTGCGGTGGCCGTCATCGTTATTGGTGAAGATGACAACGTCCTTCGACGCTGTTACCGCCCATCGGTTGGCATAGGCGCGCATGGCGCCTGCGAGCATAATGCCCGGTCGATCGTTATTTTCAAAGGCGATGGGCCGCTCGGTCGCTCCGGCGGTTAGGAGCGCGCGCTTCGCGTGGATGCGCCAAAGCACTTGCCGTGGTTTATGCGGCTGTGGTTCAAGAACATGGTCAAGTACCCGCTCCACTGCGCCGAAAATGCCATGATCATACTGACCGAAAACGGTAGTTCGCGTCATTAGCCGCACATTCGGTAGGTTTGACAATTCCCCGATAACGTCAGCTGTCCAGTCTGATCCTTGTCGAACTGACAGAAGGTCCTTCTCCGCTAACAGCCGCCCGCCCATGAGAAAATCTTCATCCGCAAGAATGACATCTGCGCCTGCCCGGCCTGCCGTCAAGGCCGCCGCAAGCCCGCTTGGCCCAGCCCCGATAATCAAAAGGTCGCAATGCAGGAAGCCCTTGTCGTAGGTATCTGTATCTTCTTCCCCCGACAGGCGGCCGAGCCCGGCAGCGCGACGGATGGCCGGTTCATAAACCTTCTCCCAGAAAGCAGAAGGCCACATAAAGGTTTTGTAGTAAAACCCCGCCGAGAGGAAAGAGGAGAGCGCATCATTGATTGCGAGAACATCGAAGCGAAGAGAGGGAAACTTGTTCTGGCTTTCCGCTTTCAGCCCGTCATACAGCTCCGTCACGGTCGCGCGGCTATTGGGTTCTCGCCGCGCGCCACTTCGAAGTTCGACGAGTGCATTTGGTTCCTCCGATCCGGCGGAAAAGACACCGCGCGGGCGATGATATTTAAAACTCCGCCCCATCAGGCGGACATCATTGGCGAGCAGCGCGGATGCGAGCGTGTCGCCAGCATAGCCGGTATAGCTTTTGCCATCGAAGGAGAAGGAGAGGGGACGGCGCCGCTCGATCAGACCGCCTTCAAGGCGGTTTCTCTGGCTCATCTGTCCCACCCCCGTCGTTTCGCATAGTCGGAGGCCAGCTCGACAAGGGAAATCTCCTGGGTCGTCGTATCGCGCGTCACCACCAGCCAGGACCGAAGCCCTTGCTCATGAAACCAGAGCTCCTTATGACTGCCCGCGGGGTTATCCCGAAGATAGAGATAGTCATGAAAGTCATCGAGAGCTGTTTCCGCGTTCGCGTCCGGCCGGTCGATCAGGCTGGCGTCGCCATGATAGACAAATTCCTGCGCATCGCGGGGCCCGAGTAAGGGATGGTTGATAATCATGGTCGGCTCAATGCAGGTTCGGCTGGGCGCCCGCGCCCTTTTCGTCAATCATGGCGCCGGACCGGAACCGGTCCAGCCGCAGCATCGTTGCCGTTTCATGCGGTGTGTCGGTCGCCAATAAATGCGCAAACACATAGCCCGAAGCGGGTGTCGCCTTGAACCCGCCATAGCACCAGCCGCCATTAAAATAGAGCCCGTCGATCGGGGTATGATCGATGAAGGGGGAGCCATCCATCGACATATCCATCAATCCGCCCCACATCCGCAGGAGCCGAGCCCGGCCGATCATGGGCATCAGGGCCATGCCACCCTCCAGCACATCCTCGACAACGGGCAGGTTACCGCGCTGGGCATAGCTATTATAGCCGTCGATATCACCGCCGAAAACAAGCCCTCCCTTGTCCGACTGACTTACGTAGAAATGCCCCGCCCCGAAGGTAATGACGCCCGGGATCACCGGCTTCAGTCCTTCGGAGACGAAGGCCTGCAACACATGGCTTTCGATCGGCAGGCGCAGGCCCGCCATCGCCATCACACGGGACGAATTGCCGGCGACCGCAACGCCGACCTTTTTCGCGCCGATATATCCGCGGCTGGTCTCCACCCCCTTGATCGCGCCTTTCTCGATCTTAAAGCCGGTCACCTCGCAGTTCTGAATGATGTCCACACCATAGCTGTCTGCAGAACGGGCATAGCCCCAAGCAACGGCGTCATGGCGCACCGTGCCGCCGCGCCGCTGCAACAGCCCGCCTTTAATCGGGAAGCGCGCATTCTCGAAATCAAGGAAGGGGGCCATCTCGCGGACCTGAGTTTCATCAAGCAGTTCCGCATCCGCACCATTCAGGATCATCGCATTGCCGCGCCGACGGTAGGCATCGCGCTGGGCGTCGCTATGACAGAGATTGAGAATGCCGCGCTGGCTGACCATGGCATTATAGTTAAGGTCCTGCTCCAGTCCCTCCCAGAGTTTGAGGGAGAATTCGTACAACGGCTCGTTGCCGTCGAGCAGATAGTTGGATCGGATGATCGTCGTGTTCCGGCCAACATTTCCGCTGCCGATCCAGCCTTTTTCCAACACGGCAATGCGCGCCTTCTTATAAACCTTCGCGAGATAATGCGCCGTCGCCAACCCATGACCGCCGCCGCCGACGATGACGTAATCATAATCGGTCTGTGGGGCGGGATCACGCCACGCCGGTTTCCATCCGGTGTGCCCCCGCAATCCTTCCATCAGCACTTTAAGAGCGGAATAGCGCAAAACTGGCTCCTTTTCACGATAGCCTGAACAATCGCATAATGCCTTTAATCCGATTGTTCTGACAGGGTCATGATTGGCATCAAAAAAGACATGTACCGCTTGATTATATGGGAGAAACGCAGAATGGGAGTTCTTTTTGGGCGGAATATAGCGACTGTATTTTCTGCGGCGGCCAGCTTGGCGATACTTGTAAGCGGTGGTGGAGGGACCTTACTCATCATTGTCATGACGCAAGCTTTTGGCCTCAGCCGGACAGGTTTGAGGCAGTTTCGCCATTATTGTTATACGTTGATGACTTATTTCGGCGCTATTGCCTACAGCGTTGCTGGATTTCTCGCCTTGGCCAGCCCTAGCCTGCGCAACTTTCGCTCTGTATCAATGGTGCCCCTGGCCTGACTCGAACAGGCACGCCCTAAGGACAACAGATTTTGAATCTGTCGCGTCTACCAATTCCGCCACAGGGGCTGCGTCGAAAATCCGCACTATAGCGATGAATGGAGGCGGGTCAATAGGCGTTCTGACCAGACGCGCATCGGTAGGATTAATAACGATAAAGATTGAGACCTCATTAAAAAACGGCTAAAAAGAGCCGTCTTCCTTTTTGTTTTATTCAGGTTCTGGCCCGCTCTATGCTGCGACGTTTGTATGATTTCACCATGGGACTGGCGGCAAAGCCGCGGGCAAAGTGGTATCTGGGGGGCTATTCCTTTGCCGAAAGCTCCTTTTTCCCCATTCCACCGGATGTCCTATTGATTCCAATGGTGCTTGCCAACCGTCGGGAAGCATGGCGGCTTGCGTTCATCTGTAGCCTGACCTCGGTTGTTGGCGGGCTGTTCGGATATCTCGTCGGGTATCTCTTTTTTGATCTGGTGGGCGCACCGATCATTGATTTTTATGGCTATACGGACAAATTCGATAGTTTTACAGATGCCTACAATGAATGGGGCGGATGGATTGTTGCCTTTTTCGGGCTGACCCCGTTTCCTTACAAGGTTATCACCATCGCTAGCGGGGTAACCCATCTGGATGTCCTGATTTTTATTCTTGCCTCTGTCATTTCGCGGAGCCTAAGATTTTTTATCGTCGCGGGTCTCCTCTGGAAATTCGGAGCACCGATCCAGATATTCATCGAGAAATACCTCGGCCTGCTGACCGTTCTTTTCTTTGTTTTGTTGATTGGCGGGTTTATAGCCATCAAATACATGCTCTAGGGCGCAGGAAAAGGCGGGTTGTGTTGGCTTACTTGATGAAAAACGCGTTGTGGGTGGCACTGTTGGGGAGTGTTGGCGCGCTCGGCACAGCCATTATTGCGCAGTATGAGTATGACCTTTGGCCCTGTGTTCTTTGTCTTTATCAGCGCTGGCCGTATGCTGCGGTCATCATGATATCTCTTGCCGGGATTGCCTTGCATAAGCGCATCGGGTTGGGTCCGTTTCTTTTGCTGTGCGCGCTGGGTTTTGCGGTGACGGCCGCCATCGGCGGATATCACGTGGGTGTGGAGCAGGGCTGGTGGGAAGGCACGGCGGAATGTGTTGGCGATACGGCCAAGGCCAGCAGTCTACAGGAATTGAAGGCCAAGATCATGTCAACACCCATTGTCCGCTGCGATGAAGTTGCCTGGTCCCTTTTTGGGATTTCCATGGCGGGCTATAATATCGTTGCTGGCGCAATTCTGGCTGTTTTTTCCCTAATTGCTGCGCTAAGTTCCTTCAAGGATAGGTAAGGATTGGCAATGCCAGATAGAATACCAAACGACGAGAAACCAGCCTTTGGCCGACAGCCCGGCGATCTTAGCCCGCGTGAGCAGTTGGAGAGAATTATCCGTGTTGATCACGCCGGGGAATTCGGTGCAGTGCGGATATACGAAGGGCAACTTGCCGTTCTGAAAGAAACCGAGACGGCAGGTACCCTTCAGCACATGAAGGAGCAGGAAGAGGTTCATAGAAAGAAGTTTGAAGAGCTTCTCCGGGATCGTCGAGTTCGCCCGACCTTGTTGAGCCCGCTTTGGCATGTTGCTGGATTTGCGCTTGGTGCGGGAACGGCCATGCTTGGGAAAGAGGCGGCGATGGCCTGCACCGAAGCGGTCGAGGAGATAATCGATGAGCATTACCGCGATCAGCTGGATACACTCGGAGAGGACGAGCCGGAGCTGAAAGAGACGATTTCCAAGTTCCGCGATGAAGAAATTGAGCATCGCGACACCGCGCGGGAGGAAGGGGCCAGCGAGGCTCCGGGTTATGAACTTCTGAGTTCTGCCGTAAAGGCGGGATCAAAAATGGCGATCTGGCTCTCTTCGCGTATCTGAGTGACGGTTATCTTACGGAAAATCACACCGCGTTGCAGAAATGGTGGCGAAACTCTGTTTGCCCGCCAGAATACTGAAACGATATTCGTTGGCCACGAAGACAACACTCTAGAGAAGGGGGAGAACGCCAGTCAGGAGCTCCTTTTGCCCGCCAAGCTGTGTGAAAGTGATTTCGACCGGCTGCGCCGGATCGTACCAAGCCTCCACCTTGCCTTCCGCATTAACGACAGATTTTCCATTTCCAGTAACCGTAATCGAGCCATTGCCAAGGCTGACTGAATTTCCGGGACTGGAAAAGATCGGCGTATTGACGATGAAACGCTTTGTTTCCGGTGCCGCGTCGCAATTCTGACTGTTCTGGGCGAGTGTGATGAGGGAAAGCAGCCGGTCCGGTTCAAGCCCATCGGCCATCCGGGTTTGCACCAGATCCAGAATTTCACGTGTTGGGCCGCTCGGGATTTCATTTTCGAACTTGTCACGCCACTGACGGGCTTCAGCCAAGGCGGCGCTTTGCTTATCGAGGGCAGCACGTGCCTGATCATTCAGCCGGTCATTCTCACTGGTAAGAACGATAACTTGTCCTTCGATATCGGCGATGCGTCTCTCGGCGTTGGCCTGACCTTCATAATACCCATAGACGCCGGCTCCGGCGACCAGCGCAATATACAAAACGAACTTGAAAAAGCGATTGCGGCGTTGCCGCGCCTGTTTTTTCTCTGAAAGACCAAGGCCATAACTCATAGTGCGTCACATCTTCAGCGATAAGGGAAAGATTACAAATTTGTTTCTATATAGACGTCGAAACGCACGAAAGGCAAGTGGGGGTAGGGAATTTCGTTCATTCTTCGAGTTCGGTATCCCAATAAAGATAGTCGCGCCAGCTTTCATGAAGATAGTTAGGCGGGAAGCCGCGGCCCTGATGATTGAGCATTTGTGGTGTCGGGATATAGGGGCGGATTTCCGGGAACATGCTTACTTCCCGGGTAAGCCTGCCTCCTTTCTTCATGTTGCAGGGTGCACAGGCCGTCGTAATATTCTCCCAGCTTGTCTGACCGCCGAGGCGGCGCGGCAAGACATGGTCGAAGGTCAGCTCCTCTGGTGAGCCGCAATATTGGCAGCGAAAACCATCGCGCAGGAACACATTAAAGCGGGTGAAGGCGGGCTGCTTGCCTTGTTTGACATAACGCTTCAGACAGATCACGCTGGGAAGGCGCATCTCGAAACTCGGCGATCGCACGACACGGTCATATTCCGAAACGATATTTACCCGTTCCAGAAATACCGATTTAAGAGTGTCCTGCCAGGACCAAAGCGATAAGGGGAAATAGCTTAAGGGCCTGTAATCGGCGTTCAGAACCAGGGCCGGGTATTTTTCCACAGACGTTTGCAAGGCTCTATTTGTCTCCAAACAGGGTGTTATGGCGGAAAGTTTGGCCTTTCCCTTCGTAAATTGCAAATCCTATTACAGTATTTTGTGTGAAATAATTATGAAGCCACCGCATCTAGGGGGCGCCATGATACCAAAAGATCCTGTTGTGGAAATATAGGAGTGCGTCCGCGCGTTTTCGCGGACTCTCGAAAAAATTAGGTTTATTCAGAGATTTTTTTGCGCGTCGGTGCCTGCACCACATCGGCATAATACCGCCACAAAATGCGTGCAGCGACCGTTCGATAGGGGCGGAGAGGTTCCGCCAGTTCATCCATCTTCGCCGCGTCAGGCCGGATGGGGAGTTTTTTAAGATGTCCAAAGGCGCTCTGAAGTGCGACATCGCCTGCGGGCCAGATATCTGTCCGACCAAGGCAGGAGATCATGTAAATCTCAGCAGTCCAGCGACCGATCCCTTTCACGCTGGTCAGTTGGATGAGAACATTGTCGTCGTCATGTGTGTGGAGGGCATCGAGTATGAGACGCTCATTCAGGATATCTTCGGCAAGGGCGCGGCAATAACGCGCTTTTTGACGGCTAAGACCGAGGTTGCGGAGTTCCTCTTCCGTATGCTCAAGCATTCGTTCCGGGACAAAGGGCGCCACGGCGCCCGCCAGCCGCTTCCATATGGCCTCGGCGCTCGCCAGGGAAACCTGGTGTTCGACGATGATCTTTGTTAGATGCTCAAATCCGGCGGGCCGACGCCGTTCCGGAAGCGGTTGGATCAGGGTGAGTGCATGGGCAAAATCGGGGTCCTGATTGCTAAGAAATTCAAGAGCCTCAGCGATATCCCCTTCATTCGTCATTGGGAGGTAACAAGCGCCGTCTTCATATCCATAGAGCAGTTCAGGCTTTGTGCAGCGAGGGCTATCTGTGCTTCATCGCTTTCGCCTTCGTGAACAATATGCGGAATATCCGGTGTTAGCCCAACCCCGTGAAATGTTGGGCCGCCGCCCGTGGTGAACCGGCCGGTCGTTAGCCGGAGGCCGCCGCCATTCTGCAGTGGCATTAGCGACTGCATCAGGCCCTTGCCGTAACTCTTTTCACCGAAAAGTTTTGCTCGCGCCTGATATTTAAGGGCGCCGGCAACAATTTCCGAAGAGGAGGCGGACTTCTTGTTCAACATGACGATAATAGGTGCGCCCTGGGTCTCGTCGCCCTGAACGGCGTCGCGTGACACTAGTTCCCGCCCGCGATTCTTGACGGAGTAGATGTTCCCGCTATCGAGAAAGGCGTCGGCGACAACTTCGGCCGCGGATACCAAGCCACCGGGATTATTCCGCATATCCAGCACGATGCCACAGAGATTGGAGCCAAGGGAGTATTGAATGTCCTTCAGCGCGGTTGCCACGCCGGGGCCGGTCTTGCGGGTAAAAGAGAAGATACGGATATAGCCGACATTTCCTTCAATACGATGTTCCACGGCAGCAACTTCCACTTCACGGCGCATAACATCAATCTGCAGTGGGGAAGACGCGTTTTCCCGCTGAATGGTCAGAAAAGCGAATGTATCTTCAGGCCCGCGCAGCGCTGCACGGGCTTGAGAGAGCGTAAGGCCCTTTATCGGCTCACCATCAATATGGGAGATAATATCTTTTTCCTGCAGGCCGGCCTCTTCCGCACCAGAGCCACGCAGCAGGCTCATGATGGTAAGATTACCCTCAATCATCCTGATGTGAATGCCAAGGCCGACGAAATGTCCTTCCAGACTTTCGCGGTAAGAGGAAAAACGCTGCGGTGCCATATAGCCGGTATAACGATCCATAGAAGCCAGCATCGCATTCAGCGCGCGCGTGGTCGGGTCGCTCTCCCCTTTTCCCTCTGTCGGGACGGCCTTCAATCCTTCAATCGCCTTATCAATCAGGTCGCCGGGATTGACGTCATCGACATAGCGCTGGTCCACCGTCTGGAGAACATCCGCCATGACATTAATGTTTTCCGCCATCATGGGGTCATTCGCGACGGTTTCGCGATAGGCAACCTCGTACCGGTCCATCGCTGCATTGATGTCATGGTTTCTGGTAATCGGAATGGCACAAGCCGTTACCAGCATTAATATATTCAGCGCGATCAATATTCTTTTAAACATTCGCTTCGCCCGTTGACAATTTTTATAATTAATAAAGTATTAATAAAGGCTAGCGTCGGCCCCAGCGGCTGACAAGAAAAACAGATAAAATTTTAAGCGTATTTGAATATTTTTTTCGGAAGCACTCTCTTGTTAACTATATGGTAACTATAACGCGTTTTGCGCCGAGCCCAACCGGTTTTCTTCATCTTGGACATGTTTATTCCGCTACTCTGGCCTGGAAAGCGGCATGGGAGAGTGGAGGTCGGTTCCTGCTTCGCATGGAAGATATTGATCAGACCCGAAGCCGTCCGGAATTCGAAGACGCGATCTATAAAGACTTGGCTTGGCTGGGGCTTGACTGGGACCCTCCGGTGCGCCGCCAAAGCGAACATTTTGAGGACTATGCGATACTCCTAGAAAAACTCAGCGATCGAGGTTTGGTCTACCCCTGTTTTTGCACTCGAAAGGAAATCGCTGCCGAGATTACTCGCAGCAACTCGGCGCCGCATGGGCCGGAAGGCCCTGTATATCCTGGCATTTGCCGTGATATGGCAGAAAGCGAGCGGCAGATGCGTTTTGCGCGGGGAGATGCATACGCCCTACGGCTAAATATGGTTAAAACGATTGCGGAAGTAGAGCGATCTAAGCTGCAGTTTCATGAGGTCAGTAAGGGGTTCATTCAATGCGATCCGGCGCCGTTCGGCGACGTTGTTCTTGCCCGAAAGGAGACCCCAACCAGTTACCATCTGGCGGTTACATTTGATGATGCGATTCAGGGTGTTAACCATATTATCCGGGGTCAGGACCTGTTTCCCTCAACCCATATTCACCGGCTTTTGCAGGCTTTGCTTGACCTGCCGACTCCGACCTATTTTCACCATGGGCTGATCTCGGATGCGAAAGGGCGTCGTCTGTCAAAACGTGACAAGGATGCAGCAATCAAATCTTTACGAGAATATGGTTGCCAGCCTGACGAGGTGCTGAAAATGGTCGATTATGGTTAATTTTCAGCACTTTTTTTGCGAATCCCTGCCCCTGCCCTGATCAGGCGACATCCTCATACTTCATGATCATGTCGACCATGTCGATGACGATACCGGCCATGTCGAAATCCTTCGGCGTATAGATCGCACTGACGCCAGCTTTCTTGAGCGTGTCCGCATCCTCGGGCGGAATAATGCCACCAACCACGACAGGAATATCACCAATGCCGGCGGCCCGCAGCTTCTCGCACACCTCGGTCGCGAGTGGCACGTGGGAGCCGGACAGAATGGAAAGCCCGACAAGATCGACGGTGCCATTGCGCGCGGCATTGACAATCTGGTCCGGCGTGAGGCGGATACCCTCATAGACCACCTGCATACCGCTGTCGCGGGCGGCCACGGCGATTTGCTCCGCGCCGTTCGAATGGCCATCGAGGCCGGGTTTCCCGACAAGAACTTTGAGCGGCCGTCCGAGTGCCGCCGCCGCTGCCGCGACTTTTTCGCGGGCGGGCTCCAGAATGTCGTTCTCGGCATTTGAAACAGCGGAGCCTACCCCCGTTGGAGCCCGATATTCTCCATATACGTGACGGAGCGCTTCGGACCATTCACCCGTGGTAACGCCCGCTTTGGCGGCAGCGATTGATGGCGGCATAATATTTTGCCCTTCTTTCGCAGCTTTCGATAAAGCTTCGAGGGCCTTTGTCACGGCGATCTCGTCCCGCTCCGCGCGCCATGCCTGCAACCGTTCGGTCTGTTCGGCTTCT
>CALEMG010000006.1 GCA_937910835.1 uncultured Alphaproteobacteria bacterium
TCCGTCGCAGGATCGAGAAGAAAGTACTCGCGGCCCATATTAGTGGCTTTTACATTTGCACGCTGTCCTGCCGGTCGATTATCTACAAAGGAATGTTCCTGGCCGAACAGTTGTCGAGCTTTTACCCTGATCTGCTGGATGACCGGTTTGTGTCGACCTTTGCGATTTATCATCAGCGTTATTCGACGAACACATTCCCGACCTGGAACTTGGCTCAGCCTTTCCGGATGCTCGCCCATAATGGCGAGATCAACACGATACGCGGCAACGTTAATTGGATGAAAAGCCATGAAATCCGAATGGTCTCTGACACCTTTGGAGACAAGTCGGATGACGTAAAGCCCATTGTCCAGGCGGGCAGTTCGGACAGCGCGGCCCTGGATGCCGTATTTGAGGTGCTGGTCCGCGCCGGACGTAGCGCGCCGATGGCGAAAACACTTCTGATCCCGGAGAGTTGGGGCAACAAAGAAAATATGCCGACAAAGCATAAAGCTCTTTATGCCTATTGCAACTCTGTGATGGAACCCTGGGATGGACCCGCTGCCGTATGCGCAACCGATGGGCGTTGGGTTATCGCCGGGATGGACCGGAATGGTCTGCGTCCGCTTCGCTACACGATTACCGGTGACAACCTGTTGCTGGTAGGGTCGGAGACGGGCATGGTGCCTGTCAATGAGTCCAAAATCACCCGCAAGGGCCGGGTTGGTCCCGGCGAGATGATAGGCGTGGATCTGAAGAAAGGCCGGTTCTATTTCGATCGCGAATTGAAGGATAAGATGGCGAATGCCAAGCCCTTTGAAAAATGGATCGAGAACACCGTTGATCTTGGCAGCCGGGTTGAAGGCGCTGACGAACCGCATGGTTTCGATCGTCAAGAGCTCCGCAAGCGACAGCTCTGTTCCGGCTGGTCGTTGGAAGATCTGGAACTGATTGTCCAGCCAATGGTCGAAGATGGAAAAGAGGCTGTTGGCTCGATGGGGGATGACACACCGCTTGCCGTTCTTTCCAAGCAGTACCGCGGCTTGCATCATTATTTCCGGCAGCGCTTCAGTCAGGTGACGAACCCACCAATTGACAGCCTGCGCGAACGCCGGGTTATGACCTTGAAAACCCGGCTCGGCAATCTGAATAATATTCTGGATGAAGACAAGAGTCAGGCGGAAATCCTGTCCCTTGAATCTCCCGTGCTGACGAACGGTGAGTTCGATGCCATGCAGAAGTATATGGGCGATACCGCGCAGGAGATCGATTGCACCTTTGATGTCACAGACGGACCGGAAGCGCTCTCCAAAGCACTTCGCTATATCCGTGCGGAAGCGGAGAACGCGGTACGCGGCGGCTGCGCCCATCTGATCCTGAGCGACATGAACACGGGAGCTACCCGAGCGCCCATTCCGTCAATCCTGGCGGCAGCAGGGGTCCATACACATCTTGTGAGCGAGGGGCTGCGTACTTTTACCTCAATTAATATTCGTTCTGGTGAATGCCTGGATGTTCAGTATTTTGCCGTTCTTATTGGTGTTGGTGCAACAACTGTGAATGCTTATCTGCTGCAGGAAGCGATCATGGATCGTCATGAGCGTGGCCTGTTTCCCGGGTTTGATATCAAAACCTGCCTCAAGCGGGCGAAAGAGGCGGTTGATCAGGGTCTGCTGAAAGTCATGTCCAAAATGGGTATTTCGGTGATCAGTTCCTATCGCGGAGGCTATAACTTTGAAGCGGTTGGCCTGTCACGTGCGCTGGTTGCCGAATTTTTCCCGGGCATGCCTTCACGCATATCGGGCATTGGCCTTCCCGGAATCCAACACAAGGTTCTCGAACAGCATGAAAAAGCCTACCGCGAGGATGTAATCAGCCTGCCTGTTGGGGGATTGTATCGTTACAGAGCCTCCGGTGAGGTTCATTCTTTCGATGGGGAGCTGATCCATCTGCTGCAGTCGGCCGTCGAGAAGGACAGCTATTCCCTCTATAAGAAGTATAGCGAGGGAATGAGCAAGATGGCGCCGATAAACCTGCGCGATCTGCTTGATTTCAAGTCTCCGCGTCAGCCGATCCCGATTGACGAAGTTGAGAGTATCACGGAAATTCGCAAGCGGTTTGTAACTGGCGCGATGAGCCTTGGCGCGCTCAGTAAGGAGGCGCATGAGACGCTGGCCATCGCCATGAACCGGATTGGGGGCAAGTCCGATAGTGGTGAGGGTGGCGAAGATGTGAACCGGTTCAAGCCGCGCCCCAACGGCGATAACGCCAACTCCGCGATCAAGCAGATTGCCTCGGGCCGGTTTGGGGTGACGGCGGAATATCTCAACAACTGCGAAGAGATTGAAATTAAGATCGCGCAAGGCGCCAAGCCAGGTGAAGGCGGACAGCTTCCCGGCTTCAAGGTGTCTGAAATGATCGCGAAACTGCGGAACTCGACGCCGGGCGTGACTCTAATCTCGCCACCGCCACATCATGATATCTACTCCATTGAGGATCTGGCGCAGCTCATTTATGACCTGAAGCAGATCAACCCGGAGGCACGAGTTTGCGTCAAACTGGTGGCGGAAGCAGGCATTGGAACGGTTGCCGCGGGTGTCGCCAAGGCGAAGGCGGATGTCATTATGATTTCCGGAAACTCTGGCGGTACTGGTGCGAGCCCGCAGACATCGCTTAAATACGCGGGCGTCCCGTGGGAAATGGGTCTGCCGGAAGAT
>CALEMG010000007.1 GCA_937910835.1 uncultured Alphaproteobacteria bacterium
GAGCCAACTTTCTTTGAAAACGTGCCGGACAGTTCGGACAATGATATCTTCGAGACCTGCCCCGACAGCGAAGAGATTATCAATCGGATCAGCAAGCATCTTACCGCAAACGGCGGCGCCGCGCTGATTGTTGATTATGGTGCAGCGGACACGCTTCTTGGCGATAGCTTTCAGGCGGTAAAAGGCCATGGACATGTCGACCCCTTAAGCAATCCAGGTGAGGCTGACCTAACCGCCCATGTTAAATTTGAGGCACTCAGGAAAATCGCATCTGCACATGGCCTCAAGATTCAAGGCCCGACATCGCAAGGTCGCTTTCTGGAACGCCTTGGCATAGAGACCCGACATCACATGCTCCGCCAGAAGGCCGACGATACTCAAAAGAAAAAGCTCGATACACAGCTTCGCAGATTAACCAGCGCTTCCGAAATGGGAACCCTTTTCAAAGTCATGGCTTTATCTCATAATATATCCTCCGCCACAGAAGGGTTCGGGAGTTAGCATGCTGAAAAGCCGTATTTTGGAAAGTAGTGCCCTTGCGCATGGCTTCTTTACGCGAGACGGCGGCGTATCAGAAGGGCTCTATAGAGGCCTTAATTGCGGACCCGGTTCAAAGGATGATCCGGCGCGTGTAATTGAAAACCGGTCCCGCGCCATGGCCATGATTGGGCAATCGGCGGAGGCCCTTCGAACTGTTTACCAGATTCACAGCACCGAAGTTCTTGTCCTCGAAAATAAGCAGGAACTTACCCCACGACCAAAGGCGGACGCTATGGTAACGAATGTGCCGGGGCTGGCGCTCGGTATTCTGACGGCGGATTGCGTTCCGGTTTTATTTGCGGATATGGAAAATAGCGTTATCGGAGCTGCACATTCTGGATGGAAGGGTGCCCTTGGCAATATAAGTGCCCGCGTCGTCGAGGAAATGGCAAAACTCGGAGCCAGAAAGCAAAATATCAAGGTCGCGATCGGCCCGGCCATCGCCCAGAAATCATATGAAGTCGGCCCGGAATTCCCGGCACCCTTCTTGACACACAATCCCACAGCAAAGAAATTCTTTATCCCCTCTGAAAATCCAGAGCGGCATATGTTTGACTTAACCGGCTTCGTGCGGGCCGAGCTTGAAGAGCTGGAGATCGGCGACATCGACCTTATCGAGAATGATACCTGCACTGAGGAAGACCTGTTCTTCAGCTACCGGCGTATGGTAAAAAAAGGGGAAGCTGATTACGGTCGGCAGCTTTCCGCTATTGCCCTGAACGGCTAACGCACTTGTGAAAGAAGGGTAAAATGCCGTATATGGTCATCTTTATCGTGATTTGTCTGCTGGGAGTACTTGCAACCTGTGCGATATAGTTTTGTCATTAAAGGGTTGATGGTGGTATTGGCTGCTGCTCTCGTCGGCTGCCAGCCGCTGGAGCGGCCCTTTCAGCCAGAAGTTAAATCTTCCTGGCGCGCGGCTCCCGGTCCACGCGCGGCATTATATGTTGCCCCGTTAAAGGATGGTCCTGCAGGCCTTGAAAATGCCATTGCCACGAAACTGCAGGGGCTTGGCATTGCCGCCTTCTCTGGTGCCGCTGTGCCAAACCGCTACTATGTGCGGGGTAACATTATAGACAAGGATGGCGGCCGCTATCTCAACTGGGCGATTTTCGATCCGCAAAATCGCGATACCGGGCTCTATGCTCTTGAAAAACTCACCGACACGGAAAATTTGGCAGAGATACCTACGGAAACGATTGAGGCTCTGGCTGTCAAATCTGCCAGCGATATAGATAAATTGCTCGGCGGCGACGGCATAAACTTTGCGGTGATTAACAAACCTGTCATTTTTGTCCCTATCGTCGAAGGCGCCCCGGGGGATGGCTCCGAGAGCCTCGCGGCCGCCATTCAGGATGAACTGGTCCGGCTG
>CALEMG010000008.1 GCA_937910835.1 uncultured Alphaproteobacteria bacterium
GCGGTGGGTTGCTCGGTCTTGAAGCCGCTGCCGGCCTTAGGGAACAGGGCATGGAGGTTACTGTTCTCCATCTGATGCCGACCCTGATGGAACGACAATTGGATCCCACGGCAGGTCATTTGCTCGAAGATGCGATAGCTGATCGCGGAATTGACGTTATCACCGAGGCGAATACGGAAGAAATTATAGAAAAAAATGGCCGGGTGGCCGGTGTGCAGCTTGATGATGGTCGCATTATTGAGGCATCAATTGTCGTGATGGCCGTTGGCATCCGTCCCTCCACCGCGCTCGCTGGTGAATCCGGTATCGAATGTAACCGGGGGGTTGTGGTCGGTGATGATATGCGCACTTCGGATAATGATATTTTCGCTTTGGGAGAATGCGTCGAGCACAGGGGGCAATGTTACGGTCTCGTCGCGCCTCTGTATGAAATGGCGAAGGTGGCGGCGGAAAACCTGCTGGGCGGAAAGGCAGAGTACAATGGCTCCGTCACGGCAACCAAGTTGAAGGTAACGGGTATTGACCTCTATTCTGCTGGAGACTTTGCCGATGATGAAGATCGCGAGGAAATTATTCTACGTGATGGTATGGCAGGCATTTATAAGCGCCTCATTCTGAAGGATAACCGTATAATTGGTGCCGTACTTTACGGGGAGACCGCGGATGGGCCCTGGTTCTTCGATCTTCTTAAAAAAGGTACGGATATTTCGCCAATGCGCGATACTCTCATTTTTGGCCAGGCTTATCATGGAGGGTCCCCTCTGGAACCTACGGCGGCCGTTGCAGCCTTGCCAGATGATGCAGAAATCTGAGGCTGTAACGGCATTTGTAAATCCCAGATCACAACGGCGATAGCCGAAAAAAACCTGAGCTCTCTTGATGATGTTCGGGCGCACACGAAGGCTTCTTCTTCGTGTGGGACTTGCACGGGCTTGGTGGAACAGCTCCTCGCTGTCGAACTTGGTGATAGCTACAAGCCTAATGCGATCACGGCCGTCTGCGGTTGTACGGATCTCGGCCATGATGAGGTGCGCCGCCTGATCAAGGCAAAGGAATTAAAGACAATTCCAAGAGTTATGCAGGCGTTGGAATGGAAGACGTCCTGCGGCTGTGCGAAATGCCGACCGGCCCTCAACTACTATCTGGTTTGCGATTGGCCGGATGAATATGAAGACGACTATCAGTCCCGTTTTATTTATGAAAGGGTGCACGCAAATATTCAGAAGGACGGTACATATTCTGTGGTTCCGCGGATGTGGGGTGGGATTACCTCCGCTATCGAGCTTCGAAAAATCGCCGATGTTGTAGAAAAATTTGATATCCCGACCGTGAAAGTCACAGGCGGTCAGCGGATTGATATGCTGGGCGTGCAAAAAGAGGATCTGCCTGCCGTTTGGGCCGACCTCGGTGAAGTCGGCTTTGTTTCCGGCCATGCTTATGCGAAGGGCCTCCGCACAGTCAAGACTTGCGTTGGTTCTGATTGGTGCCGCTTCGGGACGCAGGATTCGACAGGCCTTGGTGTGCGCATCGAGAAATTCATGTGGGGTTCATGGACACCGGCGAAAGTAAAGATGGCGGTCTCCGGTTGTCCAAGAAACTGCTCGGAAGCGACATGTAAGGATGTTGGAGTTATTTGCGTTGATTCAGGATATGAGCTTCATTTTGCTGGTGCCGCAGGGCTTGATATCAAGGGCACGGAAGTACTCGGTCATGTGAAGACCGAGGATGAAGTCATTGAGCATGTTGTGGCGCTGACCCAGATGTATCGGGAGCAGGGTCATTACCTTGAACGCATCTATAAGTGGGCAAAACGGATTGGTGTTGACGAAATTCGCCGTCAGATAATGGAGAATGGAGAAGCTCGCCAAGGGTATTTCAGCCGATTTATATTTTCCCAGAAATATGCGCAGGTTGACCCCTGGTCCGAACGGGTCTCGGGCAAGGATAAACATGAGTTTATCCCAATGTCTGATTTGAAACTGGAGGCGGCGGAATGAATGTACTTTCGGCAAACTGGATTGCGGTCGGGAGACTTTCGGACATCCCGAGGCGCGGTGCCCGTCGAATACAAAACGGAAGCTTGACGATCGCCGTCTTTAGAACGGCGAATGACGAAGTATATGCTATTGAGGATAAATGCCCTCATAAAAAGGGTCCTCTCAGCCAAGGGATCGTTCATGGCAATTGTGTGTCTTGTCCGCTTCATAATTGGGTAATTTCTCTTGAGGATGGTAAGGCGCAGGGCGCAGATGAAGGGACGGTACGATCCTTTAATGTGAAGCTGGATGGCGAAGACATCCATTTGAACGTTCTCAATGTGAGTGATGAAAGAAAATCCGCATGACGGTAGGGCGAGGGGAAAATACCATTAAGACCACATGTCCATACTGCGGCGTTGGTTGCGGTATTTTGGCCTCGACTAGTGAAGAGGGTGGCGTTTCAGTCTTGGGGGATCCGGAACATCCCGCGAATTTTGGACGCCTTTGCTCGAAGGGGTCTGCACTTGGTGAAACAACTGATTGGTCTGATCGCCTGCTATATCCGGAAATTGCGGGCACGCGCACCCATTGGGATCATGCGCTAGATTTAATCTCCTCAAAATTTTCTGATGCGATTGCGGCGTATGGTCCTGATTCTGTTGCGTTTTATATTTCGGGCCAGCTGCTGACAGAGGATTACTATGTCGCCAATAAATTGATGAAAGGCTATATCGGTAGCGCTAATATTGATACAAATTCACGTCTTTGCATGGCCTCCAGCGTTGCAGGGCATCGCCGCGCCTTCGGAACCGATACTGTACCCGGAACGTATGAGGATTTGGAACTCGCGGATCTGCTTATTCTAGTTGGATCAAATCTCGCATGGTGCCATCCCGTTCTTTACCAAAGAATTGTTGCCGCAAAGGCATCCCGCCCGGAAATGAAGGTTGTTTTGGTCGAGCCAAGGCTGACCATGACCAATGACATCGCGGATATTCATTTACCAATTCGCTTCGATGGAGATGTCGCGCTTTTTGAAGGATTGCTTGCCTATCTTAAGGAAAAAAATGGTCTTAACGAAGAATATATTGCTGCCTATACCACCGGCTTTGATGCGGCGCTGGCAGCAGCTTCTCATTATTCATTAGCTGAGATCTCGGTGGAAACCGGTCTTGAAATCTCTGACCTCGAAGAGTTTTACCGTTTATGTCTAAAGACGGAAAAAACCGTTACGGTTTATAGTCAGGGCGTCAATCAATCGATTGCCGGGACCGATAAGGTCAGCGCCATCATCAATTGCCACCTTGCAACGGGCCGTATCGGGCGTGAGGGCATGGGGCCCTTCTCGATTACCGGTCAGCCAAACGCCATGGGTGGACGAGAGGTGGGGGGGATGGCCAATATGCTCGCCTGTCATATGGATATCGAGAATGCGGATCATCGTTCAATCACGCAGCGTTTTTGGAATTCTCCTATGATTGTTGACAAGCCGGGTTTGAAGGCTGTCGATCTGTTCCGCGCCATTCGGGATGGAGAGATAAAGGCCGTCTGGATCATGGGGACGAACCCGGTTGACAGTCTGCCGGAGGCCGATCTGGTGAAGGAGGCGTTGGAGACATGCCCATTTGTTGTTGTCTCAGACATCGTGCAAAGGACCGATACAACAGCCTATGCCGATGTAGCCCTGCCAAGTGAAGGTTGGGGTGAGAAGGAGGGCTTGGTTACTAACTCCGAACGGAGAATTTCCCGTCAACAGAGGTTTCTGCCGTCGCCAGGTGAGGCGCGTGCCGATTGGTGGCAGATTGCCCAGGTTGCAAAGCGGATGGGATATGAGTATGCCTTCGACTTTCCCGACGCGGCTTCCGTCGCACGAGAATATGCGGCAATGTCCGCTTTTGAAAATGACGGAGATCGCGATTTCGATATCGGGGCGTTATCTCATATGACGGCGAGAGAATTTGCTGACTTCTCACCGGTGCAATGGCCCTTCAAGGATGGAGAGAACCCGCGTAGTACACGGTTCTTTACGAAAGGGGAATTCTATACGTCGGATCGCAAGGCCCGCTTTCAGGTGCCCGCAAAAAGGAATCCTAAATCATTTAATCATACTTATAGCTACACGCTGACGACAGGCCGTATCCGAGACCAATGGCATACCATGACGCGCACGGGGAAAAGTTCACGGCTTTCGCAGCATTTGGCAGAACCTTTTGTCGAAATACACCCTGCGGACGCGGAAGATCTCCGAATTAAAGAGGCTGAACTCGTTGAAATCTACAATGATCATGGCTCAATCATCGTAAGAGCGCTACTCACAGATCGCGTAAGCCAGAAATCTGTATTTCTACCAATGCACTGGACGGATCAATTCGCCTCTAACGCACGTATTAACTGTCTGGTTCCGGCTAATACTGATCCGTACTCTGGGCAACCAGCCAGCAAAAACGTTCCATGCCTAATTAAGCGATTTACAGCTAGCTATTATGGATTTGCGGTAACGCGTGAGAAGCCAAACCTGTCGAAATTTGATTACTGGGCGATTGCAAAATGTGATGGCGGTTGGCGCATCGAGCTGGCGATAGAAGATAGAACAGCTGACTATGCTGAAATGGCGAAGGACATATTGGGAGCCGGGGAGATTCTGGATTATCAGGACCAAAGAAAGGGCGAGTATCGAATTGCGGTGTTTGATGGTGGAGATGTGAAGGGTGTTTTTTATCTTTCACCTACGCCTGTTTCGGTCTCACGAAGCTGGTTGGTGAACCAGCTCTGTGCATCGCACGAAAGTAAAATAAGCCGGTACGAGTTGCTCGCAGGCCGTCCTGGAGCTGAGGGGCAGGATATAGGCGCGATTGTGTGTTCCTGTTTCTCAGTTGGCCGCAATCAGATAGTGGACGCGGTAACTAAGAAAGGGTGTGTTACATTGCCGTCCGTTGGCGGTTGCCTGAAGGCCGGCACGAACTGTGGTTCTTGTCGCAGCGAAATACAGGAAATTCTGAACGAATTTGTTGTTATCCAGGCGGCGGAATAAGATGATTCCGCGTGGCCTCGAATTTTTCGATTAATCACTTACGCGCAGGCCATTCAGAAAGATTTTGAGAAAACCGTCGGCGACATTGGAGTATGTTTCACTGTTTCCGTTCGGTCGCCAATGCGGTACCCAGTTAAAGGCTCCAAAAAGAGCCGCTGCCGCTATTTTGGGCTCGCACGGCGCAATCGAGCCATCTTCAATTCCCTCCTGCAATAGATCTCTTACGGTATGGTCGAGACTTCTTCTTCCGTCCCTCAAAATCTTCCGGCATTCTTCAGATAGAACTCGGTCAGTGGACAGCACGAGGCAAGCGCCAAATTCATTGGATAGTAAATCCATATAGCTCCGCATGATCATCTCGATGCGCGTAAGAGGGGGGAGGTTGTTATTCTGACTGTCCGCCAAAGTGTGATGCATAAACTCAAGCGCGAGTCGGCTGCATTCAAAAAGAATATCGTCTTTGTTTTTTACGTAATAGTATAGCGTCCGCTTGGAAACATTTAGCTCCGAGGCAATATCATCAAGCGAAGTTCGGTCAAATCCGTGCTCGTTAAATAGCCGAGCACCTGTTCGCAATACTGCCATGCGTTTTTGTTCACGGAGATCGTCCTGATCCAGTGTTACCTCGCTCCATGTATCTGATGCCATTTTTCCCGCCTTCTCTCTTGACTCGGATCTCATCTAGACAACCGCAGTTATATATACGCGTTGCAAGAAAGTATAAGTATATACCAAATTTGTTGACATGTAACCCACTAGTGGGATACATTTTTGCAAAATCGAAAACAAGGTCTGAAAATGCGAATGCGGCAGACTGAATTCAGGGAAGTTTTGGGAGACAAATTTATGCAGCTAACGTCAATTATCAGAAGGGCGGCCCAGGTAAATCCCAGGGAGATGGCAACTATCTATAAGGATCGGCAGCAAAGCTGGGCCGAATTCGTTGAACGTACGGCCAAATTGGCGGGGGCACTTCAGAAGCAGGGGATGAAAAGCGGAGATCGGGTCGCCATGCTGGCCCTCAATTCCGATCGGTATTTGGAGTATGTCTTCGGTGTTTTGTGGGGCGGCGGGGTTATCGTTCCGATGAATTTGAGGTGGTCTCCTGCGGAAAACGCCTATTCAATTGACGATTCCGGCACCGAGATCATGCTTGTCGATGAAAACTTTAAGGATATGGTTCCGGCGATACAGGAAAAATCGACTTCGCTAAAAACCCTGATCTTTTCGGGCGAAGGGGAAACGCCGGCGGGCATGTTGAATTATGGCGACATTATTGCTGCGGCCGAACCTGTTGAAGACGCGGGGCGAGGCGGTGAGGATCTTGCCGGGATTTACTATACCGGCGGGACAACGGGTTTCCCTAAGGGCGTGATGCTCTCTCACCGCAGCCTCTATATCAGTAACCTGTCAAACTGTCGTGAATTCTGTATGCCCGATGGCGCGAGATACCTGCACGCGGCCCCCATGTTTCATCTGGCCGATGGAGCGGCGTCTTTGGCGGCCACATTTGCGGGCGGCACTCATATCATGATTTCGAGTTTTACTCCCCTTGGGACGCTGGAAGCAATGCAGGAGCATAAGCCAACACATGTATTGCTTGTGCCGACGATGATTCAGATGTTGGTTCAGCACCCCGATTTCCACCAGTATGATACATCATCCCTCGCGACAATCATGTATGGCGCGTCGGCAATCAGCGAAGCGGTGCTTATCGAGGCGATGACGAAACTTCCAACCACCAAATTTGTTCAGGCCTATGGGCAAACGGAGCTGAGCCCTGTCGCAACGATATTAGCTCCTGAATATCATACGACGGAAGGGCCGTACGCCGGCAAATTACGCTCAGCCGGAAAGGCCGTCGGAACTTGTGAGCTTAAAGTTGTTGATGAAGACGGGAGTGAGGTTCCGACGGGTACCGTTGGCCATGTCGCGGTGAAAGGCCCGATTGCCATGCTCGGGTATTGGAACAAGCCCGAACAAACCGCCGATTCTTTGCGCGATGGATGGGTTTACACCGGCGATGGCGGGTATCTCGATGAAGACGGATTCCTGTTTATCGCCGATCGGCTAAAGGATATGATCGTTTCTGGCGGCGAGAATGTTTATTCCGCCGAAGTTGAGCAGGCCGTCACTCAGCATCCCGCCGTTGCGGAATGCGCAACCATCGGCATTCCTCATGAAAAATGGGGAGAGAGTGTGCATTCCATTGTAATCCTGAAGCCGGGCGAGGCAGCGACGGAAGAGGAAATTATCACGCATTGTCACGACCTGATTGCCGGATACAAATGTCCACGCAGTGTCGCATTTCGCACGGAGCCAATGCCACTTTCCGCCGCGGGTAAAGTCCTGAAAAAGGACCTGCGAGCACCCTATTGGGAAGGCAAGGAGCGTAACGTCAACTAATGTTATCTGAATAAACAGGAAAGAGAGAGATCATGGGTAAGAATATTGTTGTAGCGGGCGTTGGAATGACGGCGTTCGTAAAGCCGGGTCAGAATGAGGCCTATCCGGTTATGGGCGCAAAAGCGATCAACATGGCGCTGGAAGATGCCGGTATTGAGTACGATAAAATTCAGCAGGCTTATGCAGGATATGTCTATGGCGATAGCACTTGCGGACAGAGGGTTCTATATGAGGTCGGGATGACGGGTATTCCCATTGTTAATGTAAACAACAATTGCTCTACCGGTTCCTCCGCTCTTTTTCTCGCACGTCAGGCGGTCGAGTCTGGTGTGGTCGATTGTGCGCTGGCGGTTGGTTTTGAACAGATGACGCCGGGCGCCCTGGCTGACGTTTGGACGGATCGTCCAAGCCCGCTTGGTAAGTTCAATAATCTGACGGATGAACTGACCCAGGACTTTACTTCCCCTATGGCCATTAAGATGTTTGGCGGTGCCGGGCTTGAGCATCAGAAAAAATATGGCACGAAGGATGAGACTTTTGCCAAGATTCGCGCAAAAGCAAGCAGTCATGCTGTCCATAATGACAAGGCTATATTCCGAAAGGAGATTTCCGTCGAAGACGTGATGGAATCTCCGCGAATGACTAGCCTTTTGACACGTTTGCAATGCTGCCCGCCGACATGCGGAGCCGGTGCCGCCATTGTCTGTACAGAAGAATTTGCCAAAAAGCATGGCATCGACTCCGGGGTTGTGATCGCCGGTCAGGCAATGACCACAGATTATGGTTCCACCTTTGATATGAATGACATGATGCGTGTTGTTGGATATGACATGACTGCCGCGGCCGCAAAGAAGGTCTATGAGCAATCGGGGGTTGGACCGGAAGATGTCGATGTGGCAGAGCTCCATGACTGCTTTACCGCGAATGAACTGATCACTTATGAAGGTCTCGGGTTCGCCGTAGAAGGCGGCGCGGAGAAATTTATCTGGGATGCAGATAACACTTATGGCGGTAAGGTGGTTACAAACCCGTCCGGCGGATTGCTGTCAAAAGGGCATCCCCTAGGTTCGACCGGGCTAGCCCAGTGCAAAGAACATGTCAACCAGCTTCGCGGCAACTCCGGAAAGAGACAGGTTGAGGGGGCAAGGACTGCTCTTCAGCATAATCTCGGACTTGGTGGCGCCTGTGTCGTTACCCTATACCAAGCGGCTTAACAGTTCCTCCCAGGGCGTGTTTTGCTTCGGCAAGGCACGCCTTCCTTCCAGACAACGGATAAATTACTATGATTGATCGCAGCCACATTGGACGCGAGTTCGGCATTCATACGGCAGATATCGAAAAGGGGCGGCTCAGGTTTTTTGCAAAGGCCACGGGTGAGACCAATCCTGTCTATTTCGATGAAGAAGCCGCAAAGGCCGCAGGACACCGGACATTGCCTGCACCGCCGACCTTCCTCTTTTCAATGGATATGGAGGTTCCTGACCCGTTTGAAATTCTGAAGATCATGGATATTGATCTTGGGAAGATTCTCCACGGCACGCAGGAGTTTATGTATCACAAACCGGTTTATGCGGGTGATACGATCTCCTTCAAGTCAGAGGTGACGGACATTTTTGACAAAAAGGGCGGCGCGCTCGAATTTATTGTCAAAAAGACGAGTGCGACTAATCAGAAGAATGAATTGGTTGCCGAGATGTCGCGCACCATTGTCGTTCGGAATGGATGAAGGGGCATAGTATGGCAGAAGTAAATTTTGTTTCCGTGAATGTAGGCGATCAAATCCCGGTCCTCGTTAAGCCGGAAATTACGCGGACAACGCTGGGACTTTTCGCTGGAGCGTCCGGGGATCATAACCCGATACATATCGATATCGATTTCGCCAGGGCCGCAGGTATGGATGATGTCTTTGCCCATGGCATGTTGTCGATGGCCTATCTAGCGCAGGCGCTGACTAACTGGGTGCCGCAATCGGCGCTTCGTAGCTATAACGTTCGTTTTTCTGCCATTACCCACTTACGAGATAGGATTACTTGTAGCGGAGAGATCGTTGAAAAATTTGAAGAAAATGGAGAGTCGTACATTCGCGTAAAGCTCCAGGCCGTCAATCAGGACGGGGACGTAAAGCTTGCTGGCGATGCAGTTATCGCCCTTCCGAAACATTAAAAGAAAAGTGTAAAAAAATGAGCAAACTCCAAGGAAAAGTCGCCTATGTAACCGGATCCGGACGTGGTATCGGCCGCGAGGTAGCCCTTAAACTTGCCAGTGAAGGCGCGAAAGTTGTCGTG
>CALEMG010000009.1 GCA_937910835.1 uncultured Alphaproteobacteria bacterium
AGACCCGCCCCGTCGGCGTGACGCGGGTTATAGGACCTCAACAAAACTACGTCAACACCTTAAATGATGCTTTTTTGACAATTTCTATATCTTGTAGTTTTGAGGCGCACGGCCTCCACAGAATGACGCAGGGTCAGCGCCGAATTTCGAACAATTCCACCGAATTTATTTTTCCGCACCGCCCGGAAGAATCAGTTAATAGGAGCGTGGCAGCTTGAGTTCATGCTCCGCGACATAGGAAAGAATGAGATTGGTTGAGATCGGCGCGATCTGGTAAAGCCGGGTTTCGCGGAATTTTCGCTCCACATCATATTCCTCGGCAAAGCCAAAGCCGCCATGGGTCTGGATACAGGCTTCCCCCGCCGCCCAGGAGGCTTCCGAGGCAAGCATTTTGGCCATATTAGCCTCTCCGCCGCAGGGTTCCCCCGCATCGTAAAGCCGGCAGGCCTCTTGCACCATCAGCGCCGCGGCGCGGGTTTCGGCAAAGGCGCGCGCGATCGGGAACTGGACGCCCTGATTCTGACCGATGGGCCGCCCGAAGACAGATCGCTCCCGCGCATAATCGGAAGCGGTCTTAATAAACCAATTAGCATCGCCGATACATTCGGACGCAATCAATATCCGCTCCGCATTCATCCCGGTCAGAATATAGCGAAAGCCTTTGCCCTCCTCCCCGATCAGGCTGGAGGCCGGAATGCGCATGTTATCGAAAAAGACTTCGGTCGTGGCGTGATTGATCATGGTCCGGATGGGGCGGATGGTCATGCCGCTGCCCACCACCTCTCGCATATCCACAACAAAGACGGAGAGACCGTCGGCGCGCTTGGCAACCTTGTCCTTCGCCGTCGTACGCGCAAGCAGGATCATCAAATCGGAATATTCCGCGCGAGATGTCCAAACTTTTTGGCCATTCACCACATACTCATCGCCGTCACGGATAGCCGTGGTCGAGATGCTGGTGGTGTCCGTGCCCGCCGTTGGCTCGGTGACACTGAAGGCCTGCAGGCGCAACTCTCCGCTTGCAATGCCGGGGAGATACTTCTGCCGCTGTTCTTCCGAGCCATGACGCAGAAGCGTGCCCATGGTGTACATCTGCGCATGACAGGCGGCGCCATTACAGCCATTGGCGTGGATCTCTTCCAGAATAGCCGAGGCGACACTGAGGGGCAGCCCCGCCCCGCCGTATTCCTCCGGGATAAGGGAAGACAGCAGTCCCGCCTCGGTTAAGGCATTGACGAATTCGGAAGGGTACGCGCGTTCCCGATCCTTCTCCCGCCAATAGGCCCCGGGGAAGCCCTCGCATAGCTGGTGAACCGTTTGCCGGATTTGTGTAATAATATCGGAATCCATAATTTATCTCGTCTCAGAGCCCGTGCAGGGTCACAAAATTCTCGAATGTTTCGCGCTCCGAGACCAACTCGTTGATGACCGCCGTTTCATCCTTATACCCAAGCGCAAGGCCGCAAAAAAGTATCTCGTCATCACTGAGCGAAAGATGCTCCTTCAGGGTTTGCGGCCAGCGGGCCCAGGCCTCCTGCGGGCAGGTATCGAGGCCATATTCACGGGCGAGCAGCATGATATTCTCCATAAACATGCCGACATCCGCATATTGCCCGATTTCCATCTGCCGATGCAGCACGAAGAACATGCCGACCGGCGCATCGAAGAAACGGAAATTCCGGGCGAGCTGCTTGAGCTTGCCGGGCGTGTCGGAGCGGGGCACTCCGATCAGATCATAGAGTTGCTGCCCGACGATGCGGCGGCGAGTTTTGTAGGGGTCAACAAGATCCGGCGGATAGACATTATACTCAGGGTCTTCCGTCACGCCGCTGGCCAGCTTCCCTTCGATATCCTTGATCAATGCCTGTAACGGCTCACCCGCCACGACATGGACATTCCAGGGTTGCAGATTACCGCCCGACGGCGCCCGCTTTGAGGTTTCGAGGATCTCGCGGATGGTATCTGCAGGGACCGGTTTATCCAGAAACTGGCGCACAGTGATACGTGATTTAATCGCCTCAGATACTTTCACAAATTTACTCCTGTCATTTCTCAAAACCAACATAGTGAACAACATTCGCCACGTCTTCGCGCTCGCTCACCAGGGTATTTTCAATTGCGGTTGTATCTTCATAGCCCATGGCCATGCCGGAAACCAGCACCTGATCGTCCGGAATATTAAGGTGCCGGAAAATGGGATCGGGATAATTAATCCAGGCGGCCTGCGGACAGGTATGCAACCCCTCCCCGCGCGCGGCCAGCATGACGGTCTGCATATAGAGGCCCGTATCGGCCCAGCTACCGCGGAGAAGATAAGCGTCGACGGTAAAGAACAGTCCGACCGGCGCATCGAAGAATAAAAAATTGCGCCTGCCCTGCCGCATGGAACCTTCCCGGTCGCCTTTTTCAATGCCGAGCAAGCCATAGAGACCCCAGCCGACACCCCGACGCCGGTCGCGATGGATGTCCTTCCATTTGGCTGGATAGTAATCAAGTTCCTCATACTTTTTGGCCTGCCCCTTTTCGGCCATATCGAGAACGTCACGGGAAATAGCGTCCTTGACGGCGCCAGTGCAGACATAGGTATGCCAGGGCTGGGTATTAGTGCCGCTCGGCGCGCGTTGTGACAGGGTCAGAATGCGATGAATTGTTTCCTTCGGGACCGGCTGATCCGTAAAGGCGCGGATTGACCGGCGGGAAAGGATTGATTCTTCAACATCCATTATTGCTTTTCCTTATGTGAACCTGGTGGTTGATGCGCCCCTCGAAAGAAAGAACGGCAGAATTTTATACAATCCTGCCGTTCCATAATACGACATTGGGCAATCAGGCAATCTTCGCGTAGCCATTGTTGAGAACGACAATATCCCGTTCCTTCACCCGGCAGCGGAAGGACGTGACGTCGCCGTCATGCCACATCTCGGTGACGATCGTCTCCCCCGGATAGACGGGCGAGGAGAACCGCAGCCGCAGCGATTTCAGCTTGGCGGGGTCATAGCCGCAGGCTTGCTTGACGAGCGCATGGCCCGCCACACCCAGGGTGCCAAGTCCATGCTGGATGGGTGACTGGAAAACGGCATTAGTCGCCACGCGCGGGTCT
>CALEMG010000010.1 GCA_937910835.1 uncultured Alphaproteobacteria bacterium
GCCACCAGACGAAAAGGTAATAGGCAACAAGCACCAACAAACCAACGATACCAATTAAGAGGATTTTATTGTCGGCCAGTAGATACCCCAGTTCCTCCGCATCGGTAGGTTTTGCAACAAACCCACTTGGCCAGGAAACAGCAATGGTCAGCCCTTCTTGGGGACGAAGCGGCTTCGTCGTGTAGAATTCTATTCCATCAGCGTAATCGCGCGTTCCGAATGCTCTGCCCGTATCGCCTTCATATCCGGTGTAAGCGATATAATTCTTTACGCTGGCGCCTTCGGGCAGATGCACACGAGCGCTTGCCTTTTCGATAGTGAAGGTCCAGCCATTCCCCGTTACATTCCAGTAAAGCTCATCAAATCCTTCAAAATATCCGATTTGCCGCGAGGTTTTATAGGTGATCGTGTAGCTATGCTCGCCATCGGGAATGAAAATATCCTTATCCCCGATATAAACGCGTACACCGTTGGGACGCTTTTCCGTGTGAAAGGGTTCTACCCGCCCGTCGCGGGTAACTTCTTCGACCTCAAAGCCAACCCGATATTGGTTTCCCTGGGTATCTTTGTAGTCCGTCGGAAAATCGCGGTAAATCCCGCGCCTAATTTGATTTCCCTCGCTAATAACCGTGATCCGCTCTTGTACCGTCAGGCTTGAATCGCTGTGAATCCAAAGATCACTACTAAAACTTTTGATGAGCTCTTCTGCGCAGGATAACGACGGAAAGAACACCCCGATCAGGAGGAGTAGCCCAAACAGAGTAAAAAAGGGGGACTTCGGCTTTTGTACTGGAAAGGTCACCGGTTCAAGGGTGTATCGATTAGTCGAAGCTGCCATCAACCGGCTTGCGAGCGGCGTCTTCATCTTCGGCCAACTCGAAAAATTCTGCTTTGATAAAGTTGATAGCTTTCGCAACCAAATTGCTTGGATACTGATCGATCTTGATGTTATATTCGCGTACCACCCCATTATAGTAGCGCCGAGCGGACTGGATTTTATCCTCAACTTCCGAGAGCTGATCCTGAAGGCTCTGGAAGCTTTCATTGGCCTTAAGTTCGGGATAATCCTCCGCCAGGGCGAACAGAGACTTCAAGACACCGGAGAGCATATTCTCTGATTCCGCTTGCTGCGCTGGGGATCCATGATTGGCCATGGCTTCGTTTCTTGCCTTTGTGACAGCTTCGAAAGTGCCGGCCTCATGCTTTGCATAGCCTTTTACCGTCTCGACCAGATTGGGGATCAGATTATACCGAAGCTTCATCTGAACTTCGATCCCGCTCCAGGCTTCATTGGTTTTCTCACGCAGGGTGACAAACCCATTGTAGGTTACAATGACATACAGAACGACGGCAGCGATCAGGCCAATGACAACTAACAGGGCAATCATGTCGCATTACTCCCACGGCAAGCGCATTTTAGTCAGGGATGTCTGCGCTGCCGCAAGTTTACGGCCTAAATCGTTAACGTCAAATGTAGATATCTTTGAGGTTGTAATTTTTGAGGAGCTTTTCGCGATTTTCCTCGTTCCAGCGATTTTCTTCTATCTCACCTGACAATGGCTGATAATCATATCTTGATTCTTCCTGAAACCGCTGATGACGCGCATCAATGCCAAGAGCGATAATCCGGCTGCGCGCATGAATACGCCCCGCATCATAGGTTTCTACCCGCCCGTCCAACTGACAAGTCGAAATATCGAGGACGCGATGGCGCGGGAAAAACCCGGCGTTTATCGTCACGCGCCGATCTGGAGACGAGTTCGCAAATGACCCATGCACCATTTGCCGGTTAACGACGAAGACTTCCCCTGCCTTGCAGACAAGCGGTACAGCCTCTTTGAGTCGTTCAGATCCACTTTCGTTTACGAGGGTCGGAATGTCTGCTTTTCCGCCTTTGTGACTGCCCGGAAGAACCCAGACACAGTTAGCGGGTGTGCTGGGGTAAAGCTGGGTCATGAAGTTGAAGCCATGCGCATCTTCATCCCAGTCGGGTGCGTCCCAATGGGTTGTGCCGTCTTGATGCCAAGCGACAGATGGCCCAAGGCCCGGTTCCTTGATGAAGGTCACTTCGTTATAGGGGACAAAATCGGGGCCGTTAATCGCCTCTGCCACGGCAAGCAAGCCCGGATGACCATAGAGGCGCAGACAGGAATCCATCAGGTGCAGATTGCCGGTCAAGAGTTCGATGGTCCAACTCGGCGCATCATCGCTCGGTGTCGGATTGAGCATTTTGACCGGATGCCGCCCCTTGTTCTTGGTAGTTCCGCCTAGCGGATCGCTTAGTGGTTTGGCAAACCGATAGGGGTAGCGCGTGAACTCCTGCCCCATTGCTGGCTGACCGGACGCATCCAGTTCTGCCTCCGGCTCAACCGGTGCCCGCGATAGGACACGCTCTACATCCTCCCGAAGCTCACGCAATTCGGTATCATCCACGACATTCTCAAAAACGTAAAACCCATACTCCCGATAGGCATCCAGGATTTCTTTATCAAGTTTGCCATCCGGCCCCAACTTGATCGGCCCCCGGTTTCCAAGAGCGTAGGCACGCGCCTCCCCTTCCCGGGTATATTTTTCCATCAAATGCGCATGATCAGCGGCAGTGATATGGTTTGCGGGTTGCGTATTATTCATTATTTTACCCTTCTTGTTTTATATCTGGCTAGCGAAGCTGATCTACCAGCGCGATCACATTCTTTGCCTGCTTCAAATGCGGCATATCGAGCATTTTCCCGTCCAGACCGACTGTCCCCATGCCGGGATTTTGTTCAAAGATATCAATCACCCGCCGGGCATAGTCAATTTCTTCATCCGTAGGGGTAAAGGCCCTGTTGATCACCTCAACTTGCGCCGGATGGATGGCTACCTTGCCAATAAATCCGGAACGGCGATCCCGCAGGCATTCCTGCTCCAGCCCCTCGCTATCACGAAAATCAACATAGACTACGCCTACCGCCTGCACATCAATGGCGCGCGCCGCCGCCAGACAGAGAGAGCGGGCCAGTAAAAATGGATCGTCATATTCTCCGGTTGTCGGATGCCGGTTGGTTGACGCGCCGAGTGCGGCCGCCAGATCCTCCCCTCCCCAAGTCATCGCGACTAATCTGGGAGTGATGTCCTTCAGATAGCTATCAAACGTCAGAAGAGATGCCGCCGTTTCCGTTGCAACGCTGCAGATTTTTGTCGATCCAAGCTCAAGCCCTTCACGTGCTTCAAGCGCTAAAAGAAAGTCCGCGAGCCGATTTACTTCAGCAGCCGAATATACTTTTGGCAAGATGATACCGTCGGGTGCACCGGACATAACGGCCGCCAGATCCGGCAAGGCCAGATCCGTATCAAGCGGATTAATCCTCACCCAAAGCTGTTGACGCGACCGATCTCGGTTCGCCGCCAGAAAGTCCGCAACCAACTTCCGCGCTATGTCCTGACGATCATCCGCAACTGAATCTTCTAGATCCAGTAACAGAGCGTCGGCGTCGTTGCCAAGCGCCTTTTCCAATTTGCGTTCGCTATCGCCGGGTACGAACAACCACGACCGCAAAAGTCTCATGGCCGTTTCCTCATCAGTCCGGTACGAACACAATAGGCCACTTCCTGATCTCGCTGGTTATAGCCTATATGCTCGAACACGACTAAACCGGC
>CALEMG010000011.1 GCA_937910835.1 uncultured Alphaproteobacteria bacterium
ATTCGGTCGTGCGTTTCCAGAAGCGCCCGTCGACAAGATTAAAGAACTCCTTGCGAAGATCAGGTGGAAGGTCATCAATAGCCTTCTGGTTCATAATCAAAGTATCCATTGCCAGCCCCATCGTCGGCTTCATGTGGAACTTGGCAACTTCCCAGAGGCTCATTGACATCGCACCCTGAGCAGCGCCCCAATGCGCGCCATCGACAACTCCGCTTGCAAGGCTTGAGTATAGTTCAGGGCCGGCAATATATTGTGTCGAAGCCCCAGCCGCTTCCAGGAATTTCTGGTAACTACCGGATGAGCGCAATTTCAGCGTGGAGAAGTCCTCTACCGAATTGATCTGTTTTGAGACAACCAACTCCGTCGGATAAACTTTCTCCGCCCGGCTTACAACGCCATGCGCCGCTAAGTCTTCGTTGAACAGGTCCTCGAAGCCCATATTTTTAAGGAAATGAGCAAACTCCCATGGTTCACGGAATGTGCCTGGGACACCAAGGGCAATCCCTGCCGTCGGGGCTTCACCTAGGATGTAGCCTGGAGAGATTGTGCCCATTTCAACCACACCCTTACGGACAATGTTGAAAATTTCACCACCTTTTGCGAACTCACCCGCCCCAAAGAGCTGCAATTCAAACTGCCCATTGGTATTTGTCTTTAGTTCTTCGGCAATAACAGCGAGACTGTCGCCATAGGATGAAGATGCTTTTGGCCAGTGCGACTGTACCTTCCATGTCACCTTCTCCGCGGCGGCGGCCTTGCCGATAAAGGCCGGAGCGGCGAGCGCAGCAGCACCGCCCGCTAATGCGCCACGCCGACTAATTACATTTGTCTCTTTTGTCATGATATTCCTCCCATTGTGCGTTTATGCTGTCCTGTTAAACAGCCATATTTTTGTTTTCTTGCCGCAACTATTTCTCTTTGGGAATAAGCACTACTGCACGGGCCTTTTGATTGAACGTTGCCTTAATTCACTTTTTTTGATTAGGCCGACAACAATACATTCCACTTTTATGGTATAATAAAGAATTCGGATTTACAAGCCGTGGCGTAAACTGCCTGCCGAATTTTAACGAGAAGAGAATTTACAAGACAGCGATTCAATTTTTACTAGTCGATAAATGCTTTTCTCACGTCCTCTGCCGTTGCGATAGGGCGGCCAATGGCCTCGGCTACTTCACGAAGCTGATGCATGAGGTCGGCATTCCGACCGGCGCGCTCACCGGTTTTTAAAAACATATTGTTTTCAAAGCCGACCCTTACATGCCCGCCCATGGCAAGCGCGGCGCTTGCTGCGGCATGCTCCATCGGCCCGAATGCGCATACAGCCCAGGTCCTTCCCGTTTTCATACTGTTAAGGAATGGGATCAAATCATGCGGATGAGATGTCTGGTTCGATGTGTAACGCCCGAGCACCAGTATCAGAAAGGGATTTTTAAATGAAATGATACCCTCAGATTTCAGCGCCTCGAACCTTTGAAGTTCTTCCGGGGAGTAGAGGATGAATTGCGGCATGATTTTAAGCGCGCGCATTTCATCAAAGAATTCCTTTGCCTGCAGCTCTTGCCCGTCCGGCACCAATTCCTTGATCGCGAGGGAGGCAGCATCGGGCCTCAACTCCAGCACCATATCCATTTGCTGTTGCGGCGTGTAGATCCCGACCGCTTCTGTCGTTGCCTGAATAACAAGCGAGTCGCCGACCTTGTCCTGAATTGCGGCAATGGCCTCTCCATACTTCGTGACATCCAGTGTGTGCCTCTCCTGATCGTCGCGCACGTGAAGATGTATCATCGCGGCCCCTTCTTTAAGACAGGCCTCGGCCTCATCCGCTAGCTCGGCAGGGGTAATGGGTAGCATCGGATGATCCTGCTTCGTCTTTCTCGCGCCATTTGGCGCGATCGTCAGAATAGCCGGGGGAAGGGGGGATAGATCATCCATGTACTATTGCTCCTGAACTCAAAATAATATCGTCTCAAATGTATTTTACTTTAATAACGGTCCAAATGAATTTGTAAAATATGAATCCATTGCCTCCCTTATGCCCTGAAGGCTGGTCTTGGGGGAAATGATCTCATCTCGGCACTTGCCGAGCGGGATAGATATGGGTATTGACTACGTTCAAATTTTTAATCGGGTCGGATAAAGGATATGAGGGTGGTCTAAGACAGTTGTGCCTTGCTTCCGCTCAAAAATTCCCCTCAGTGAAAAGGACAAGAATAATGCTGAAAGACGTTGTGATTTGTGAACCGGTACGGACTCCAGTGGGCCGTTTTGGCGGTCAGTTCAAGGATCTTCATGCTCATGAATTGGGCCGGACGGTGATTGAAGGGTTGCTCACCCGTTGCGATGGCCTCAAGGATCGGGTGGAAGACGTGATCTTTGCCCAGTGCTATCCATCAATGGATGCGCCAGCACTTGGTCGCGTCGTTGGACTGGATGCGGGCCTTCCCATAACTATTGGCGGTTATCAACTGGACCGTCGCTGTGGTGCTGGTCTGCAGGCCATTATCAACGCAGTTATGCAGGTGGCGACCGGTGGTTCCTCAGTCGTAATAGCGGGTGGTGCGGAGTCCATGTCGAATGCCCCTTTCTATTCAACGGCCGGACGCTGGGGGATCAAGGGCACATCCCTCGAGTTTCAGGATGCGCTCGCCCGTGGCCGTGTGACCGCTGGAGGCATTAATTTTCCGGTTCCGGGCGGTATGCTGGAGACAGCCGAAAATCTCCGCAAGAGCCATTCCGTTCCGCGTGATGAGCAGGATAGTTTCTCGGTTGAATCCCATCGTCGTGCGGTGGCGGCGCAAAGCGAGGGCCGCTTCGATGAGGAAATTATTCCGGTTACCGTAAAAGGCCGAAAAGGGGATACGGTTTACGAAAAAGATGAACATCCCCGTCCCGAAGCCAACGAGGAAAGCCTTGGCAAGCTTCGCCCTATCCGTCTCAAGCAAGATCCGGACTCAACTGTCACCGCCGGGAATGCCAGCGGGCAGAATGACGGCGCCTCGGCCTGTGTCGTCACGACACGAGCGATTGTCGATGAGCTTGGCCTGAAGCCTTACGGCAGCCTCGTAAGCTGGGCGGTTGCCGGTGTCGGACCGGAAATCATGGGCATTGGTCCCGTTCCTGCAACGGCAAAGGCTCTGGACCGGGCAGGCCTTGGCCTTAAGGATCTGGACCTGATCGAACTGAATGAGGCGTTTGCTGCGCAGGTTCTTGCCTGCACCCGCGACTGGAAGTTCGAAAAGTCTGATTTTGAGCGGATGAATGTGAATGGCTCCGGTATTTCGCTGGGTCATCCGGTTGGCGCGACGGGTGGGCGCATCCTTGCAACCCTGCTCAGGGAAATGGAGCGCCGAAATGTCCGCTACGGTCTTGAGACCATGTGCATCGGCGGTGGGCAGGGGCTGGCAGCGATCTTCGAGCGTGCATAAAAAGAACTGATGACTTTATCGGAAGGCGTAGCAAATGGTTACGCCTTCCTCCTTTTCAATAAAGGGGCGTTCCAAAAGACGTCATATTGCCTAGAACCCGAGAGGATGGCGGCTATAGAATGAGGCGCTGAGCAGGGAGATTCCAATCGCGAGAAGCAATCCGCCGCCAGCCAACGCAACGCCATTTGCAAGGACTTGCCAGATTGGGCTG
>CALEMG010000012.1 GCA_937910835.1 uncultured Alphaproteobacteria bacterium
TTGCTCAGGATCCCGCTGAAACTCATCCCAGACACCGTTGAGCTCCAGATCCGCTTCATAGTGAAGAGCATTCATCACTTCGGGACGGTTGATTGTGACAATCGTCAAATGGCCGTCGCGCTCAACCTTACAAAATTCCGGTTTCTGTGTCATTTTTCTGTCCTTATTGTCCAAAAGGCCGTGCATCCAATACCGCAATCCGATCCGGTGATTTCAAGCGCGGGTCAATCCGCCAGACCGCAGACAAGGCTCAGCGCATCGGCATATTCGGAATTCAACCGATATATGACCTCGCGCACGGTCGTCTGTTCCGTCATGCCCTCAATCACTTGCCCGGCCGGCGAGGAATAGTAATCGCCACGTTGAGCGCGATCTATCCTCGCACGAGCTTCCAGAAACAGAATGCCCTGCAGTGGGGGCGGCAGGTAAGGCGGTGCGTCCGGTGCTTCCCAGGCTTCAGAAAACTTGCTGCGCAGCATCCTCACGGACTTGCCGCTCAATACTTTCCGTTGCACGGCATCTTCACCCGAAGAACCAAACAGCACTTCCTTCTCAAAGGGTGAGAGTTCGCTTTCAACCGTTCCCAGCCAGATCGTTCCTGTCCAGATACCTGCCGCTCCCATGGCTTGAGCTGCAACAATCTGGCTTCCACGACTAATTCCACCTGCCGCGAGAACAGCCATTTCCCCGTTGGCCGCATCGACCACTTCAGGGACAAGAACCATTGTCGAAATTGTTCCGGTATGACCGCCCGCCTCAGCCCCTTGCGCGATCAGCACATCGGTGCCCACTGCCCGATGGTGCTTTACATGGCGCGCACTGCCGCACAGAGCTCCGACGATAATATCTCTCGAATGCAGCTCTTCCACCAATTCATTCGGCATCGGTCCAAGGGCGCTCACGAACATCTTTATTTGAGGGTGACGCAGAGCCACCTCAACCAGCTTCATTGCTCCGACGGGAGTCACGTTTTTCTCGCGGGCCGTGATGCGCCGTCTCAATTCCTCCTGCTGATCCTGTGGCAGCGGCGGTATTCCGGCCTCATCAAGGATATGGGAGGTGAAGTCACGATGGGTTTGCGGGATCATATCCATCAGCGGCTGATCAGATTCTTCCGCTTCCTTGTCATATTTCGCCGGGATAAGCATATCAACGCCGTAAGGCTTGCCGTCCACATGTTGGTCAATCCAGCTCAGCTCCTGCTCAAGCTGTTCCGGCGAATACATAACGGCCCCAAAGACACCGAAGCCACCTGCCTTGGTAACCTCAACGACAACGTCACGGCAGTGCGAAAAGGCAAATATTGGCGTGTCAAAGCCGAGCCTTGCTTTAAGGTCAATAGCCATCCGTCTTCTCCCGTCAAAAAGCATGTGGCGGAGCGAAACTACATGACGCAAAATATTGTTATTTCTTGAGCGTCACCTTACAGCCCCTTGAAAATCTCAGGAGCCCGACAAATTTTGGCCTCCTGAAATTTACATTGTCAGCTTAACAAATTAAGTTGACTTGTCAACATAAGGCGTGGCAGTCATTATTTTGGTGGCACTGCGCCGCCAACCCGGTACGCTGAGAAATCCGGCGCACGTTTTTCGTTGAAAGCTGTATTGCCTTCGCGTGCCTCTTCAGACTGAACGAACATAGCGAGACCATCGCCCGCCATTTTTGCCTGACCGAAGATTGCCGCAGAATCCGCGTTGAAGGAGTGCTTGAGAAAACGGAGCGCGCCGGGGCTCAGGGCTACAGCGTGTTGTGCCATTGCGCGGGCCTCTTCCTGCAGCTTATCGGCAGGAACCACCTTATTGACCAAGCCCCAGTCCAGCGCCTGCTCAGCCGTATATTGCTGGCAGAAGAACCAGATTTCCCGTGCCCGCTTTTCGCCAACTGTCCGCGCGAGATATGCCGTTCCCCAACCCGCATCGAACGATCCGACCTTCGGTCCGGCCTGGCCGAATTTAGCGTGCTCGGCGGCGATCGTAATATCACAGAGAACATGAAGTACATGTCCACCACCGATACAGTATCCGTTAACCGCCGCAATAACCGGTTTCGGAATATCGCGGATAACATTATGCAAGTCATCAATTTCCCAAAGACCGTTTTCGCTTGCACCATAAGTGCCTTTTTCCTTCATTTCCTTCTGGTCACCGCCGACACAAAAAGACTTCTGCCCTGCCGCCGTCAAAATGACAACCGCGGCCCCCTTGTCCGCCCAAGCGCGCTTAAAAGCATGCAGCAATTCTTCGATGGTGCGGCCACGAAAACAGTTAAAACGGTCTTCACGATCTATAGTGATGGTGGCAATGCCTTCGCTGACTTCATATTTGACGTCTGTATAGTTCATTGTTTTTCTTTCTTTGAATTAGGCTTTTCAGGAAAAGGATTTCACGATCTCGCGGCTAAGAATATGCCGCTGGATCTGGTTTGAACCGTCGAGGATCTGGAAGGCCTTGGCGTCGCGCATCAAGCGTTCGACGTGATACTCACGCATATAGCCATATCCGCCGAGGATCTGCACGGCATCGGTGGTGACCTTCATCGCCGTATCGGTCGCCTGGATTTTTGCCATGCCAACCTGCGACAGCGTCTGATAGCTCACATTCGGGAGTTCCCGGTCGACCCGCCAATTTGTATCTCGAACGAGAAGCTGTGAAGCCCGGAGCGATGTCGTCATATCGGCCAGCATGAAGCCGATCCCCTGGAACCGAGCGATGGATTGCCCAAAGGCCTGGCGTTCATTCGCATAGGCCGCAGCGATGTCGTAGGCCGCCCGGCCGATCCCAAGCGTGATGGCGGCCGCGCCCCAACAACGCATCGCGTTGGCGACACCGTCGAGAATTTTCCAGCCGTCGCCGACCTCGCCAATCAGGCATTCATCCGGCACCATCACATCTTCAAAAATAACATCGCAGATCGGGCCGCCTTTAAGGCCCATTTTCTTTTCCTGCTTGCCGAAACTAAGGCCTTTTGTATCCTTATGAACGACGAAAACGGCGAAATCATTCTTGCCTTTGCCCGTGCGGGAAAACAGCAAATACCAGTCGGCGACACCACCATTCGTGATCCAGCGCTTGGTACCATTAATCTGCCATTGATCACCCTTTTTCACTGCCATGGTCTTCATGGCGCGGGCGTCAGATCCGCAATGCGGCTCGGACAGGCAGAAAGCGGCGATTGAGGGTTTTGAGGTCATCGATTTGAAGAACGCTTCTTTCTGATGCGGCTTTCCAGCTTCGGCGACAATTTTCAGCGGCGAATAAGTGGAAAGCAGTACCGGCCCCATGGTCGCGTAGGCATAGCCCATTTCTTCCAGCACGACAGACAGTACTTGCGCACTGGCATTGATCCCGCCGTATTCTTCGGGCATTGGCAAGGTCAACAACCCGGCCTCGCTCAAAATGGGCAGTAATTCGGAGGGGAAGCGATCTTCTGCGTCGCATTCTTCCGCCAACGGCGTTATATGATCGGCCGCTAGTCGTCGCACCATTTCACGGATTTCGGCAGTGCTGTCATCGAAATAGATTTCATCAAGCATGTCTTAGTCCGCCATCGTCAGGCCGCCGCTGACGCTCAAAACCTGCCCGGTGCAGAATGAGGAGCGCGGGGACGCAAAGAACAGGACGCCATCGGCAACCTCACTCGGTTTACCAACTCGCTTTAACGGAATGGCATTAGTAAGAGCCGTTTTCAGCTTGTCCGGTTGGGATGCAAACAGCGGCGTATCGGTCGGGCCCGGGCAAATGCAGTTCACATTAATATTGCTGCGGGTCATTTCCCGCGCGAGGGATTTGGTAAAGGAAATAATGCCGCCCTTGGCGCCCGCATAGACGGTCTCGCCATAACTGCCGACGCGACCGGCATCACTGCTGACCATGACAATTTTCCCACCACCAGCTTCTACGAGAAGCGGAATAACTGCGCGCGTCAGCCGAACCGGCCCCATGAAATTAAGGGCCATGATCTTTTCCCAGTATTCGGTCGTATTTTTCATGAACGGCTCAATAATGTCCCACCCAGCGGCGCTCACGAAAATATCAAGCTTTCCATGTTCTTTCTCAATACTAGCTGCCGCACGCTCAATGGAGGCCTCATCCGTCACGTCAAGTTGCAAAAAGGAGGCTATACCGCCACTTTCCACAATCGATTTCGCGATTTTCTCGCCGCCCTCAACATTGATGTCGGAAACAATGACGTGCCCTCCGGCCTTGGCGAAATTTTCGCATACCGCAGCCCCGATACCCGACGCACCACCGGTGACCAGAGCGATTTTGCCTGTAATATCCATTTTTTTCTCTTTTACTAGTTAAGGGTTATTGTTTATTTACTGAAAAACGCCGCAATCCGGTCCTGAGCCTCTTGCGAGCGCATGGTTATCTTTGGCTTTTCAAGTTCCAGTGCATATCCGTCGATTTCGTCATCGGAATAAGCTGCAATACATTCCTTGGAAGCTAAAAGCGCAGGCTTAGCCAATTCGCCGATTTTCGCAGCCCATTCCCGGCTTGTTGTATTAATGTCCGCAAGCGGACAACTTTTCTCGGCAAGTCCAATGCGCGCCGCCTCGACACCATCAACAGTTTCGCATCCAAGAATAATCCGGCTGGCGACCCCGGGCCCACAAAGACGCGTCAGCCGCTGGGTTCCCCCGGCGCCCGGAATCATACCCACTTGTGCCTCGGGCAGGCCCATTTTCGCCTCATGGGCGGCAACGCGCAAATCGCAGCTAAGCGCAAGTTCCAACCCTCCGCCCAGCGCCGCACCATTGATGGCAGCGATCGTTACCGCCGGAAATTGCTCCAGCCGGTTAAACAACTTATGCATCAACCGGACATAAGTAATCATGTCATCTATGCCGCTATCGGACCGAAAATGCTGCTGTATTCCTTTCAGGTCCGCTCCGGCACAGAACACTTTCTGGGTACTGTGGATCAGAATCACAGTCGGGCCGATATCTTCAATGCGATCCAGAGCGGCGTGAAAATCGGACATGAATTTATCGTTGATGGCGTTGACCGGTGGATTGCCCATGACAATCTCGCAGGTATTCCCGGTTTCAATAACTTCTATCACTTGGTATTTCCCCCGCCTTGTACGCCCTCAGCCAGCATTTTTTGTACTTTGAATTTCTGGATTTTTCCGCTTGGCGTCTTTGGTAGTTCATCCCAACATTCGATACGCTCCGGGATCTTGAATTTTGCGACCCCTTGCGCAACGAGGAGATCATAAACTTCCTGAACACCCACGACGCGACCGGGCGCCATGACCAATACCGCGCCGCCAGTTTCCCCCAGCCGTTCATGTGGAATGCCAACCAGCGCGCATTCGATACAACCCGGTATCTGGATCAGCAATTCCTCGACCTCCCGGGCGGCAATGTTCTGACCGCCTCGCACGATCATGTCCTTGATCCGTCCGGAAATCCGGATAGAGCCATCGGGCCGCTGATAGGCAAGATCACCCGAATGATACCAACCGTCGGCATCGAGTGACTGCGCCGTAATCTCCGGGGCATTCAGATAGCCCAAAAAAGTATTGGGGCCGCGTGAGCATTCCTCACCAATTTCACCGACTGGGCAAGGATCACCATTATCATCAACGATCTTGATTTCGATGCCCGCTCCCGCTGCCCGACCATCAGTGGTCCAGGCATTCTCCGCAGGATCGGACGGCCAGACAACCGTATGTGGCGGACTTTCCGTCGATCCATAAACACTCAAAACCCGCATGCCAATATCCATAGCCTGGCGGACAACAGATTCCGGCAGCGGAGCACCACCACACAGAAAATAGCGCAAAGACGGCAATGTCACTTTCCGTGCTCGCAATTCATTTGCGGTTTCAACAAGAAAAGGCGTCGCACCCATGGTCCAAGTAACCTCGTCCCGTGACATCTGGTCCACTGCCGCCGATGCCGTAAAGACGTCAAGTATGGAAAGCTGCCCTCCCGTCGTCAGCGTCAGGATCACGCCGTGCAGGAAACCACTTGCATGTGAAATCGGAGAAGCCATGAAGCAGGTATCCTCATGACTAAGCCCCAATGTTTCAACAAAGCACCGCTCCCCATACAGAATGGTGTTATGAGTATGTATCACACCTTTAGGTTTCGATTCTGTGCCTGACGTAAACAGAATAGCCGCGACATTATCGGGCTTCGCAGGAAGCGGTAAGGGGCACTCCCCTTCACTCAACAGTTCTGAAAAAGGCTTTCCCACCTGCTGCCCACCATCACTGATCTGGATGACGAGTTTGCCGCTATAATCGGGGCCTAGGATATCCTCCAGATGAACCGTATGATCCGCGCTCCTGAATTTTCCGGCGAGGATCAGCGCCTTGCTCTGACAGGTATCCACGACATACTTGATATCTTTCCAGCCGTAGGTCATTGGCACTGGATTGATTATGGCGCCAACACGGAGCGTGGCGAGAATGCAAACCACGGTCTGCCACCAGTTTGGGGCGCAAATCGTGACAATATCCTCCTTGCTGATACCGGATCTTGCAAAATATGCAGCGACGCTCTCAACATGCGAGTATAACTCGCGATACGTAAAAAAATTCCCCTCCGCATCCGACAGCGCCGTGCGTTCCGAATGGTGCTGTACCATGGTTTCGAACAACTGGGAGGTGCTGTTAGAACGCCAGTAGGCTTCGGTATAATAACGTTCAGCTACCGCCGGATTTGGAGAAGGAAACTTCATGCTGGTCAGCCTTTTGTCGCAGGCCGACCGGCGATTTTTGCCTGGATCGAATCGATAAGACCGCCATCCACGACGATATTCTGACCAACCATATAGGTTGAGCGTGACTGGATTAGAAATTCGATAACACCGGCAAGATCTTCTGCCGGATCGCCTATGCGCCCCGCAGGCACCATTTCTTCGCGCTGCTTTTTCGTGGCTGCATCGGAATAGATTTTTTCCGTTAATGCGGTCCTGAAAAGCCCAGGTGATATGGAATTCACACGGATACCATCTGCAATCCATTCAAGAGCGAGTTGCCGGGCGAACATAATCAAGGCCGCCTTTGACGAACTATAGGGCCCCATACCCGGATAGGGCTGCACACCAGACATCGAAGCGATTACGACAAACGCACCTTTTGCAGCCTTAAGCTGATCTTGAGCCGCTTGCGCCAGCAGCATCGGCGCGCGAACGTTCACGGCATACACACGATCCCAGTTCTCAACCTCGATATCGCCAATTGCCGACGGAATGGATATTCCGGCATTGCTAATAACATTGTCGAGGCCGCCAAGCGCATTAATGCTTTCTTTCACAATCTTCTTCGGCACAGCCGGATCGGATAAGTCTCCGAAAACCGGCAAGGCTTCCGCTCCGCTCGCCTCAACCTCACGCGCAGTTTCCTTAAGCTCATCGCTGAGCGTCGAGGCGCCAAGCGCCAGCTTCGCCCCCGGCACCGCTAGCCGAAGTGCAACCGCCCGGCCAATTCCTTTACTCGCGCCTGTCACTAGAGTTCGCATCAATACTCTCCACCTAATGATGCCACCGGACAATCTACCAAAGGACCAAGCGGCATTGGACTATATCTTAAGCCTCTGAGCATCCGAACCAACATTAAATTTGCATCCCTAAACCTGTTTCGCCTGCCGACAATACCCACTCCCGTGGAGAAAAATTAGTTAAGCTGAATTCTAGCTCTATCTACTCAATTATAGATAGCTTATATTTGTCGTGTTTTTGTAAATGAATGATTAGTCATTCAATAAATTTTGTCAATTCATTTTTTGAAAATTACCCGGCTTGATACCGAAACGGGAACGAGTGCAGAAACAATACCATCTACCTCCTCCTGAATTCCCTATGTGTTCACATCTGAATCTGTTAGTTTATGGCGGATGAGATGGCTTATTCAAACCCTTCGAGAATATTATTACTTACATAGGAAGGGCGGAGCGGAGCGACCATGTAAATTGTATTTTTTTCATAATGAATTGGCGTTTATTTCCGTGAGTATATAAAATCAACCTTATGATCAATTTACAATTCATTCAGTGACGCACCGACGCCTCTCTATTTTAGTGTTGGTGGTGTGCCAAAAGAAAACAAGGATAGACTAGATGGCCGGATCAAAACTGTCAGACGGGGTTCAAGCCAAAATCACGAACACGGAACTCGTAGAAGAGCGGCGGGGACAAATTGTCAAGACAGCCATCAAGCTCTTCTCCCAACAGGGTTTCTACAAGACAACCATTCAGGACATTGCCCGCGAGGCCGGGTTTTCCCAAGGATTTATCTATCAATACTTTAACAGCAAGGAAGAGTTGCTGCTCTATTCCCTGCGGGTGGTTTTAGATGCCTATGAGAATGATATCCCCCCGAGGCTTCGCGGCATTCATCACCCGGTTGACCGACTATGTGCAACAATTGCCGCATTCTGTTCCTCCGTTGATACCCACAGGGCTGCAACCGTACTCGCTTATCGCAGCTCGAAGTCCCTGAAGCCCGAAATGCAGAAGCTGGTGATGGCGGACGAAACACGTACCAACCGGCATCTTCGTGAGGCTCTGGATGTGTGCTTTGACGAAGGATATATGATTGAGGTTAATCGCGACATCATGGTCTATCAATGCCTGATGTATGCCCACAGCTGGGCGCTTAAAAGCTGGGTGTATAAGGATAAATTCACGATCGACGAGTATATTCAGGAAGGCCTGAAAATTCTAGTCCGTCCGCTCCTCACGCCAAAAGGTGCAGAGTTCTGGTCCAAATACTACTAGATCAAGACGTGATCTACTTGATCATTTCACCTGCGATAATCAGCTGTTGGATTTGGCTCGTCCCCTCATAAATACGAAGCAAGCGTACATCCCGATAGCGCCGCTCTATTTGGTATTCCTTGATATAACCGTATCCGCCATGGATCTGCATAACGCGGTCGGCAATACGACCAAGGGCTTCTGTCGTGAAGTATTTGCAACAAGCCGTTTCCTTGATGACCGGCTGTCCCGCATCCTTCATATGCGAGACTTTTTCAACCATTGCCCGAGACGCCAGGGCTTCGGCCTCACAATCGGCGAGCATCGCCTGAATAAGCTGGAAATTGGCGATAGGCTTTCCAAACTGCCGGCGGTCGGTGGCATAGTTCACCCCTTCATCAATCAATCTAAGGCTAAGCCCGGTTGCAAGGGCAGACATATGCAGGCGCGCATGATCAAGTGAGCGCATCGCCGTTTTGAAGCCCAGCCCTTCCCGCCCTCCGAGAAGTGCCGAGGCGGGAACACGGCAATCCTCGAAGATAACATCCGCCGTATGGGAGCCGCGGAAGCCCATCTTGCGGTGCCGAGGGCCAATCGTGATGCCCGGCGCATTACCTTCAACGAGGAAGGCGGATATCCCAGCCGAACGGTCTTCTTTCGGGCCAGTCCGCGCGAACACCGTAAATAGTCCGGCATGAGGAGAATTCGTAATAAAGCGTTTCGTGCCATTGATGATATAGTCATCGCCATCTCGGATAGCCCGCGTGCTAAGCGATGCCGCATCCGATCCGGCGCCGGGCTCTGTCAGGCAGAAGGAGGCTATAAGATCCCCTTTGGCAATATGGGGCAGATATCGCTCTCGCTGCTCATCCGTGCCGTCAATGATAATGCCAAGCGTTCCGACCCCGTTACTGGTGCCGAAATAGGACCGAAATGCTGGCGCTGCATAGCCAATTTCAATGACCACACTTGCCTCTTCATACATGGAAAGACCAAGACCGCCATATGGTTCCGGGATGGTCATGCCGAAGAAACCAAGTTCCTTGATCCGCTCGATTATGCCACCAGGAATCTCATCCGTTTCCTCAACAAGTTCTTCTGCTGGAACCAGCTCTTCACGTGTGAATCGCCGGGTTTCATCGACCATCGCCCTCAAAATATCGCTGTCGGTCATATCTCACTCCCTTTTTTATCACGGATATCGACCGCACAGTTTTTCTCAGAGTGTTAGGATGCTCTCAAACGAGAATTTAGTTCATCATATTGTTTGGCAGGAACAGGACAACTTCCGGAAAGGCTACCAGAATACCAATGATAACCGCCTCGCCAAACAGAAACGGCGTGACCCCCTTGAACACCTGCCCCAGCGGAATGTCCGGACGAACGCCATGCACGACATAGCAGTTAAGCCCAACCGGTGGCGTAATCATTCCAACCTCAATCAGCTTGACGAGCAAAACTCCGAACCAGATCGGATCATATCCAAGCCCGATTATGGCGGGATAAATAACCGGGAGTGTGAGCATCATCATCCCTAACCCATCAAGGATCATACCCATCAGGATATACATGACAATGACACCAAACAGGATGACAATCGGCGGCACGGCAAGACCGGTCACAACCGCTGTAATCTCGGCTGGCAGACCCGTAAAGGCAAGAAAGCGGACAAAGACCATCACGCCCCAGATAACCATGAAGATCATGGCCGTGGTCTTGATTGTTTCCAGCAAGCCTTCCTTCAGATTTCCGAGACTCATTTTCTTGAACATAGCCATGCCCAAGATGATGGCCGCTCCAACCGCCGCGGATTCCGTCGGGGTCATCCAACCAAGATAAATCCCGCCAAGAATAATACCCACAACCGCAAGCACTCCCCAAACCTGGGACAGGGCTTTCAGTTTCCGCAACATTGACGTGGGCTCCAGACGCGGCGCAAGTGACGGGTTCACCTTCACCACAATCGTGATCACGGTAATATAAACGACAACGGAAATAAGGCCCGGCACCAATCCTGCGAGCAGGAGTCGGCCGATCGATTCCTCAACGATGATCCCGTAAATAACCAGAATAGCACTTGGCGGAATCAGGGCCGCCAGCGTTCCACCAACCGCCACCACGCCTGCAGCAAGGGTCCGGCTATAGCCGCGCTCTTCCATTTCAGGGATAGCGAGGCGCGTGAAGACGGAAGTACTGGCGGTACTGGCACCGGAAACAGCGGCGAAGCTAGCGCTCGCGAAAATCGTTGCTGTCGCAAGGCCGCCAGGCGCGCGGCCCACCCATATTCGGGCCGCCTCATAGGCCCCGCTTGTTATTCCGGCATAAAGCGCAAGAAATCCAATAGCGATGAAAAGAGGCAGTACGCTGAATGAGTACGAAGCAGAGTTCGCATAGGGAATTATTCCTGCGAGGCCAAAAGCCGTCAAAGATCCGCGCATCAAAAACAGCCCGCTGATACCGACAAAGGCCGACGCATAGGCGACCGGTACGCCCAGGAATATCAGCATCACCAGAAGAATAATCCCGACAATACCAAGTGTTAAGGGGTCCATAATTCTTTTCCTAAATATAGAATGGCGGTTACTATTCGTGCGCCGGTTCAAGTT
>CALEMG010000013.1 GCA_937910835.1 uncultured Alphaproteobacteria bacterium
GGGCACCATTTTTCCAAATCTGTTCTTCTGTAGAAAGTCAATAGTGCCACTTTAACTCTATAGTAATTTGCGCCCACTCTTTTGTATCATTTCTCTCATGTCCCAAAACTGAGTAAAACATAAAAGCAGGCGCATATCTTATATACGCCTGTTCTTTTGTGATTGCGATGATACTGACTGCGATTGTTATTGGCGCTGTCATCGCATCAATAAAGAAATCCAGACGGACTTCTCTCACCCGTTAACTTCCGCTACCGATACATGATGTATTTCCGGCCAGTTAGCGGCTGCCTTTGCAAGTATCCCGGCTTTATCTTTTTCATATGCCCGATACACATCAGCGTTTAGAAAGAGATAGAGCTTGCCATCAACTATATCGGCAAAACGCGGGCTGCCATCAAGCTTCTTGCCTAAAGCAACGCCATACGCGCAGTAGCCCCCGTATTGCGGCATATATTTCTCCGGATTCTCAGCGAACAGCTTCATTGCTTCTTCGGAAGCAAAGTAATAGGCGACGCCATCATTTACGTATGTATGCTTGGCCTGACCCGGAACTACGCCCAAGCCCGAGACAAGAGCAACGACATCATAGCCGCGAAAGGAGACACCATGTCCGACGCCTGTCGTCCCATTTAGCACCAATTACTCATCCACGGCGAAAGCCGTTTGTGCAACTGAGAGAATACCAATAAATGCTGCAGCAGTGATCAGAGAGTTCATGGTTTTCATTTTAAAAGTCCTTCTTAAATTATCGCCCTTCCGGGCGGGTTGAGTAATATCCGCATGCCATCCAGCTTACGGAGTGAGCCGCCAGTTGTTGGCGGTTTCGGAGGGCGATCGTCATCACTGAATGCGACAATCCCTTAACCGAAGTGAGCGACCCGGCTGGCGCAAGTAACAGCTGTTAGCTGGATCGAGTGAGTGTTAAAATTTCCAATGCTGCAGCCATACTCGGTGATGAGAAGGTGCGCTCTTCTGGCTGAACATTGCCTTTCTTTTCAAAGGCCGAGAGCGGAAAGACCTGGGTGATTGTCAGGTCGATACCCCTGCAGCCAACGGAATTTTCGCTCTGTTTCTGTGATGGGCAGATCATTGATGCTGGCAATGCGATGCTGCATCAGGCCGTCAGCATCAAACTCCCAATTCTCGTTTCCGTAGGAACGGAACCAATTGCCTTCATCGTCGTGCCACTCATAGGCAAAGCGAACTGCAATTCGATTATCGGTGAAGGCCCATAATTCCTTAATAAGTCTGTAGTCGAGTTCGCGGTCCCATTTGCGGGTAAGGAAACGCTCAATCTCGACGCGGCCCTGAATAAACTCCGACCGATTTCGCCACCTACTGTCTTCGGTGTAGGCCAACGCAACCTTAGCCGGATCTCGTGAGTTCCGGCCGTCTTCTGCGGCACGGCCCTTTTGATTTGCGGTCTCTGTGGTAGAAGGGGGAAGCGGGGGGCGGATCATTTGCTTACTTCTTTCGATGAGGTAGTTAAGAGGGCCTCCGGCCATCCGATGGGGAAGAATAATGGATGACCGGAGACTGTTTCTCCTGCAGGAAAAACAGGGGAAATAAAACCTGATTACTTAAGGTTTGATGCCTTGATCGCGGCGACGGTCGTCTCTGTATCTGCAATGTGGCTAGCGATCATGCGGAAGTTCGTAACCGCTGCTGTGAAACCATCATACCCAGGCACTTGTGCCGCTGCTGTAGCATCAGGAACGACCAATACCTCAAAACCTTGTTCCACAAGCTCCCGCATGTGGGACTCTGCGCAGAGGTTGGCGGACATGCCTGCGACAATGACCTTTTCGATCCCCTGCTTGCGGAGCTGCAGAACAAGATCATTTGATTCCGGGCCGTATACTTTGTGCGGGCTGGTAACGACTGTTTCGCCGTCGTTGATATACTTCTTATATTGATCGAGCCAGTCAGCACCGGACCCCTCCAAACCATTTGTTGAAAGCGGACCTTTGCGATCGAACATGCCGATCTTGTGCATCAGGGTTTCCAGGGCACCCTCAAATTTCCAACCGTGATCATGCGGATAGTAATAATGCGGGGAAATGAAGACCGGCATTTCCACGCTCTTGGCAGCAGCGAAAAGTTGATCAATATTCTCCACCGTACCGTTGGCTTCAACATTCTTTCCGACAACGCCCCAGGCAACGCCATCAGGACTCAAAAAGTCATTTTGCGGATCTGTAACCAGCAGCGCCGTTCTACCTTGAACAATATCAAAGCCAGGATCTGGCAGACCACTATCATCCGCGTGGACTGCATTTCCGAGAACTAAAATTGCCAGAGCTGCCGTTGTTGTGAGCGAGAAAATACGCGCACGAATTTGTTTTCCAAAAGTGAATTTCAACAAGGTTTTCATAATCATCTCCATCTGGGTGCGCACAGTGCGCCTCGTCGTAGCATTTATATTTACCGATCGGTACACTATATAAATGTACTGATCGGTAAACTATGTCAAGGGATATTTATGAAAAAACTTCCACCTTAAGCACAGAACCCTAATAAGCTTGTGTAATATAAAGGGAAAAATATTGACATCAGTTCATGAAATACTCATATAATGTGTACTGATCTGTCATTAAATAGGCACGACAATTATGAGACCGACCAAACGAGATGAGTTAGTACAGAAAGCGCTACAGGCGTTCTATCAAAACGGGTTCCATGCGACTGGTATGGACATGCTTGTGAAAGAGACAGGCATTTCAAAAACTTCGATGTATAAGCACTTTCGCACGAAGGAAGATCTGATCCTTGCGGTATTGAGGCTAAGAGATGAGCATTTCAGAAATTGGCTGTATCGTCGTATTGAAGAGTTGGCTGACACCCCAAAAGAGCAAATGGTGGCAATGTTTGATGCCCTGGAGGAATGGTTCGATGAAGATGGCTACAAAGGATGCATGTTTATCAAAGCATCATCTGAATATCAGGACTCCAGCCACCCCATTCATAAACAGTCTGCTGATCACAAGCGAATGCTGGAAAGTCATTTTACGGCAATTGCGAAAGAGGCAAAGCTTTCAAATCCTGATGCAATTGCGCGACAACTGTTGTTGCTAAAAGAAGGAGCGATTGTCACAGCCCATCTTGGGCATACAGAAAACCCGGCACAGGATGCCAAAAGAGCAGCAATAACATTGATTGAAGCCTGCTCTAACTAGGCCCCTATAAGCTCAAGTGCTGACGCGCTATCAGTCTGTCGGTGGTTTGAACCTGCCCCTGGGCACCATTTCTCGTATCGCGCCAGCAACGCAATCAATTCAGCCACCGTCTATCATAGAATACGAGATTTCAAAGCACTCCTCGCCGATCTGGATAAAGTGCCGTCTTCAAGAAAATGACCAAATGTGTAACCTATGCCGACAGAGCAAGCAATCATTAATCTTTTTGATAGGTCAAAACACCCTGTAAAGGAAAAGCCCTTCCATCCGCGTTCAATCTCAACTAAGACCGGCTACGAATTATTGGCCGCTGCGGGAAATGCTGGATAAACTCGGCCTAAATCGTTATTTTGTATCTTGCGCGGCATGGTCGGCCTTTAAATCTAGTTTTGAAGGCGTCGTCGGAGGGGAATGTGGTGAAAGCTGACGAAAGTACTGGGACCACAACGCTCAATCAAACACAGCCTACGCCCGCCTGGATAAAATTCAATGATGATGAGAAGATAGCACTTGGTGGAAGCTGGACCATTGGGGAGGCTGAACGTCTGGACAAGGAACTCGTGGTTATCCATGATGGGGACGGCAGCAGGATTATCATCAACATTTCCGAACTAGAGAGGTTGGACACGGCTGGCGCTTGGCTTATACATCGCACGCGTAAAGCCTTGGAAGCTGCTGGTGCAGAAGTGATGCTCGATGGCATGAACCCTGAATACGAGGTTCTTTTGAACGAAGTTGCGGCCAACGATCAATCTTATCCCCCGCTTCTCCATACGAACCAGTTGGCAGAATGGATCGCACGCACGGGCGAAGTGACTCTGGACACCCTGCGCCGGGCCCGTGACTTCATCGGCTTTTTTGGCCTTATCGTCCTGACCTTATTGCGTACTGTGACGCACCCGACTCGCCTTCGCCTCGTTCCAATGATCCACCACATAGAGCACGTAGGGCTGAACGCGCTTCCCATCGTCGGCCTGATATCCTTCCTCATAGGCGTCGTTATCGCCTATCAGGGCGCCAACCAGATGAAGCAGTTCGGGGCTGAAGTGTTCGTGGTCAATCTGATCGCGGTGTCGATCCTGCGCGAGATTGGTATCTTGCTGGCCGCCATTGTCATTGCCGGGCGATCGGGTAGTGCCTTCCCCGCGCACATCGGCGCGATGAAAGAGCATGAAGAAATCGACGCCAAGCGGACCCTGGGGCTTGATCCCATAGAAGTGCTGGTACTGCCGCGACTATTAGCTTTGGTATTGGCAATGCCACTATTAGCCTTCTTCGCCGACATGATGGGCTTACTTGGCGGCGGGTTGATGTCCTGGGTCGTGCTCGACATCAAGCCTGACCAATTCGTCGAGAGACTTGGTAACGCGGTCTCCTTGTGGAGCTTTTGGATAGGCATTATCAAGGCGCCCTTTTTCGCCGTAATCATTGCTTTGGTTGGCTGCTATGAAGGCTTCCAGGTTGGCGGAAGCGCAGAGAGCGTTGGTCATATGACCTCTCGTTCTGTTGTTGAAGCCATCTTTCTGGTTATCGTCGTTGATGCCGCTTTCTCTATTTTCTTCCAGCTGGTAGGGGTGTGAGGATGTCAGACGAGGCGGTCATCCGGGTAAAAAATTTGCGTACTGGGTTTGGGGATCACGTCGTCCACGACGGCCTCAATCTGGAAGTCCTCCGGGGGGAAGTACTCGGTGTCGTCGGCGGGTCCGGTGCTGGAAAGTCGGTCTTGCTTCATAGTATCATCGGACTGCAAAAACCGTGGGCGGGAAGCATTGAAGTGCTTGGTCAGCGCGTACTAGACTTGGAGCCACCTGAACGAGCCGCCCTTGAAGCACGCTGGGGAGTACTGTTCCAAGATGGCGCTCTATTCTCTTCACTGACTGTTGCACAGAATATTCAGGTCCCTTTGAAGGAGCATCTGAATCTGAACCAACGGCTGATGGACGAGATCGCAATGATCAAGATCGGGTTAGTCGGGCTACCGCCTGAGTCCGGACGGCTCTATCCTGCGGAGTTATCAGGAGGTATGCGAAAGCGCGCCGGTCTGGCACGTGCCTTGGCGCTTGATCCGGAAATACTGTTCCTGGACGAGCCGACCTCAGGCTTGGATCCGATCGGAGCCGCGCGCTTCGATGCCTTGATCAAAAGGTTGCGCAAGACCCTGGGTTTCACTGTCTTCATGGTGACCCACGATCTTGACAGCTTGAATGCTATCTGCGACCGTATCGCGGTTCTTGCGGATAAACAGGTGGTCGCCATCGGTGATATGAAACAGATGCTGAACGAACGTCACCCTTGGGTTGTGGAATATTTTCATGGACCACGGGCGCGTTCAGCCGGATTATGAAAAATAGGGCGATTGTGCGCTGGCACAAACGGGGGAACGATGGAACTCAAAGCGAAGCACATCCTCGTTGGAAGCTTTGTACTGATCAGTATGCTCTCTTTGTTCGCGTTCGTGGCTTGGTTGGCAAAGGTTGAATTCGACCAGGAAATTGCATTCTACGAGATATATTTCGAGAACTCGGTCAGTGGCCTATCACCCGCCGGGGACGTGAGGTATCGTGGCATCAATATCGGCTCGGCGGAGTATATTAATATCGATCCGGAAAACCCCGAACGTGTAAGGGTTCTCGTTAAGATAGACGCCGCCGTACCCATCCGTATAGGTGATCGTGCGAAGCTGGAGTTACAGGGAATAACCGGTGTTTCCTATATCAATATCGGAGGCGCGCAACCCGGCGCCGAAATTCTAGTCGCCAAGGGAAACGAAGAGTATCCAGTTATCCCCTCCGAGCCATCCCAGCTCGAAAAATTAACGCATGGTGCTCCGAACCTGATTGCCAGCAGCACGGCGTTGGCAGATCGGGCCGCGGAGCTCCTGAATGCGGAGAACCAGCGCCTTGCAACGGGAATACTGACGGATGTCGCCCAGATTACCGCAAGCATTGCCTCGCGCACTGGAGAGATCGAAAATATTATTGATTCCTTGCACCGTAGCAGCGCTGATGTCGTCGAGTCTGTCCGTTTAATTCGCCAGATAGCGAGCGAAACAGAACCCCTGGTTCAAGATTTGGAAGCCAGTCTTTCAGCCGCCCGTGGCACTCTGGCTAGTATGGATAGTCTGATCGGGAACGATGGCAAGGCGGCGGTTATGGAATTTAGGGATTTTCTTGCCGAATCCCGACAACTGGTCACGAAATTGACTCGCATCACAAATCGTATCGAAAACGATCCGTCCGGTTTTCTTTTCGGCGAACGAGCTTCAGAGTTCAAGGCAAAATGATCAAATCCAAACACGCCATCCCAACTATCATCGTAACCTTACTGCTCATTATAACCGGGTGCGGAACCATTTCGATTTCCGGAGATAAAGGTGTGGTAGACCTTTATAATTTGACACCCAAAAGCACGTTTTCCCAAAACCTGCCGCACGTCGACTGGAAACTCGTGGTCGCAGAACCGATTGCGACCGGCGGCCTCGACAGTAAACGTATAGTATTACGCCCGAAACCTACGGAGTTGAAATACTTTGCTGACGCAAGCTGGACAGAGCGGGCTCCGCAAATGATCCAAACACTACTGATCGAAAGCTTCACAAATAGCGGCCATATCGCTGCTGTTGGACGAGACGCGACTAACCCCCGCCCTGACTACATACTAAAAAGCGAGCTCCGGGAATTTCAGGCCGAGTATTTTCATGGCTCTGATGAACCTATAATCCGGGTTCGCTTGGACGCGATGCTGATAGATCAGGCCCAAAAAGACGTCGCGGTATCGGAAAGCTTCGAAGCAGCCGTCACGAGTACGGGCACGGATATGGACTCGATCATTGTCGCCTTCGATACGGCGTTGGGAAAAGTCCTGCGCAGGACCGTAGAATGGACATTGAGCAAGCACTAACGAAAACGGCGCATTGAGGTTGTCAGGGGAAAGTCTCGGATTGGCAGCCACATACGTTCAAATAGCGTCAGCCGACAAGCTGCCGCCGTCCTTACCAATACTCTTCATCTCCAATTCATAGCAATGCTGCTTATCCTGCAAAATATAATTCCAACGGTTATATCACTTCATCCAAAACCATTGAGGGCATGCCGATGTATTAAACTTGCTGTCGGCCGGACGTTACCCCTCTTTAGAACCTAACGTCTCCTCGCAACGGATCAAAAGGGCATCCTAGTCTCTAGAACAAGTGTACCTATCTCTCAGGTGGCTCATTCATATCATTGTACTAAGGCCAAGCGGCAAACTCTTGTGCTGCAATTTGATGTTGCTTTTCAGTTCGATATTTCCCTGGCGGCATTTTCGCGTTCTTACTGAAAAAACGATTGAAATAGGCGGTGTCCTTGAAACCCAATAGAAACGCAATTTCAGAAACCTGCCGCGAAGAATTTAGGAGTTGTTGCTCTGCTTCCTGCATCAATTTCCGATGAATTTCCATAAGCGGCGATCTTCCAGTCGCGCGCCGCACCGCTGTCGTCAGCCGATCCTTCGACACCCCAATATAGTTGGCATAGGCGGCTACCGTCCAGTGGTCCACAGCATGAAGTTCGACCAAGGATATAAAGTTCTGATATATTGATCTAGGCAGAGCCTTGGACTTACTTACATTTGGCGCTGTCACTCGCCAAATTTCGATCATTAACAATGTAAGGCTATAACGCACAACATCTTGAGCTGCGGGTGCATTCGTAAACAATTCTTTCGCGATACTCTCTGTTAGCATGTTCAGGCGTTTTTCAATATTACCATTGGGTGGCCGTTTTATTAGCGGCGACAGCAAGGCTTCTCGAACACCCGATCCGAGTATTCCACTTGGCAGAGAGACACCCAGCTGTAGTTCGGGAACACTAACGACCATACCACGCGCGCCGGCCTCCAAGGAGAACTTGGACTTCATCCCTTGCGGCACCCAAATCAAGATTGGTGCATCTACGGCATTCACCGCCTGATCAACTTGCAGTGCTCCAGACCCAGCTGTCAGCAAAAATAGATGAGATCTTCCGCCTCTTAAAACATACTCTGTCTTCGTAAGGCTGCTACGGAAAGTCTGCGCCTCAACATTTTCCCAGAATTTAAGTGCCGGGCTTGCCCGATGCTTAGTCACAAGTCTCTCCGCTCAAAAGGCTCAACAACCCGTCATTTGTACAATTTTTTCCGCAATTAGTCTATTTTTTAGTCCCTAAGCCTCCGCTACTCTTTGCTCAATAAAAAAGAAACTTTGGGAACACATGGACTTCACTATATGCGATCTCCATGTGCGATAATCACGGGAGGAAATTATGAACGACAAAAGACATTTGTTGAAAAAACTTGCACGTCTGGCCATGACTTCTGCAGTTGCACTAACCTTTAGCGGCGTCGTTTCAACAGCAGTACTCGCAAGCGAAAAATCTGTAAAAATCGGATACGCCGTCTCCAAAACAGGCCAAAATTCTGCAGGTGCGGGCATTACGACTGCTCCCAATTACGTCCTTTGGGTTGAAGATATCAACGCCGCAGGCGGCTTACAGCTTCCTGATGGGAGCCGTTTGCCTATTGAGATTATCGAGTATGATGATCGTTCCTCTTCTGAAGAAGTTGTACGAGCTATCGAGCGTCTTGCAACGCAAGACAAAGTTGATTTCATCCTTCCGCCCTGGGGAACAGGCTTTAATCTTGCGATTGCTCCCTTGATGGACCGGTTTGGCTACCCTCAGCTTGCGGTTACAGCTGTTACCGATAAAGCGCCGGAATTTGCTGAGCGGTGGAAGAAAAGTTTCTGGGTCCTTGGAGGTGGCGGTGATTATTCGGAATCATTAGCCGATGTTTTGGCTGAGGCCAACAAGTCCGGCAAAATCAATAATAAGATAGCGGTGATTTCCGTTGCTGATGGATTTGGAATAGATTTAATAAAATCCGCACGGCCCGCGTTTAAGAAACATGGTTTCGATGTGGTTTATGACAAAACCTATCCACTTGGGACTTCAGACTTCAACGCGATGATTGCAGAAGCCAAGGCTTCAGGCGCCGACAGTTTTGTCGCTTTCTCCTATCCACCTGGTACATTTGCCTTAACAAAGCAGTCTCAAATTGCCAGCTTTAATCCAAAGGTGCTCTACCTTGGTGTGGGCGTTGGCTTTCCTGTCTATCCAAAAATTGCGGAGGGGAAAATGGAAGGGGTCATGAGTCTCGGGGGAGTAGATGTCAATAGCGCCGCTTTCACAGACTACGCCAAACGGCACATGGAAGTTACTGGGAATCCCCCTGATTATTGGGCAAGCAGCGTAACTTATGCGAGTTTGCAAATGTTGCAACAGGCAATCGAGCGTGTTGGGCTAAATCGCGATGCAGTATCCAAGGAATTGTCCAGCGGTGAATTTGACACCATCCTTGGCAAGGTGAAATTGGAAGACAATCAGCTGCGAAAACTGTGGTGGACGGGTCAGTGGAAAAACGGGAATTTTGTTGCTGTGGCACCGGCAACTCGTGAAGGAGCAGTTTCTCCAGTAATTCCGAAACCCGCTTGGCAAGAGTAACTGTCAACATCCAACCGCGAAGGCAGCTTTATTGTTCATGACTTCACTTATGATTGGCCTGGTTCTCGGGGGAACCTATGCCTTGGCCGCGCTCGGCCTGACTATGCAATATGGTGTCGCCAGAATAATGAATTTGGCCTACGGCGAATTCGTTATCTCCGCCGCCTTCGCGACTTTTGTTCTCTTTTCGTCAATTAACCTAAATCCGCTACTGGCAATGTTTATCGTTGCGCCCGCTGCGTTTAGCATTTCATACTTCGTGTATGCCATACTCATGGCCCCCCTCGTGAAAAGATCAAAGAAAAAGGGGAACCTTGAAAACGACTCTATTCTGATAACATTCGGCCTGCTCTTTCTAGTACAGGGCATACTACTAGTTTTATTCGGCGCTGATTTCGCAAGTTATAATTACCTAAATATACCAGTGAATGTATTTGGCATTACTATTGCTGCCAACCGATTGATCGCATTCGGACTGGCGATGATTTTGGGCCTAAGCCTATATTGCCTTGTTGCTTATTCTCAATGGGGAATCACCTTAAGAGCCGTAGCGACAAAGCCTGAGAATGCCCGCTTGGTTGGGATCAATGTTGATCGCGTTGCACAAATAGCCTTTGCGATTGGCGGAATGCTTGCCGCACTAGCCGGCGTTGTTATTTCCATGTTCCAAACTTTCACAGCCACTTCTGGCGTCGTATTTACGATGAAGGCGTTGATCGTGGTGATCATGGGCGGTGTCGGGAATTTTATGGGGGCCCTGATTTCCGGGCTAATACTGGGATTGGCCGAGGCTACAGTGTCCACATATGTGGACCCGGGTCTCACACTCGCATCCACTTATCTAATTTTTCTTGTTCTCCTCCTATGGCGCCCGCAAGGCTTGTTCGGCAAAGGCGTGGTTAAATGATCACCGGTGCTAAAGTTAGTGTTGCTATCATTGCATTCGGACTATTAGCGCTGCTTCCTTTCTTTTTGGAAGCATATGGCCTTGGCTTGATGATCGGCATGTTGAGTTATGTCGCGCTGGCAACCGCCTGGTCTATGTTTTCAGGCCCCACCCACTATATCTCGCTTGCAACAGTCGCCTTCTATGGGGTCGGCGCCTACACTGTCGCTGTTTTGAACGAGGGTATTTCTTTCCCAGTCATCCTGTTGATAGCGGTTCTGATCGGCCTCGTTTTATCCTTGGCCGTTGGCGTCGCGACCCTGCGCCTTGCAGGCGTCTACTTCGTGATATTTTCCTTTGGGCTGGCCGAACTGGTTCGCCAGTTGATTACCTGGTACGAGGTGAATGTCACGGGCACACTGGGACGGTACATATTTCTTCCGCTAGAGCCGCAAGATATATACTGGCTGCTGCTAGGTGCCGCGACCCTGACCTTGATCATTGGCTGGTTGGTTAGGAGAAGCCGGATAGGGCTTGCCCTCAGGGTGATTGGTGATGATGAGGTTATTGCCGCTCATATCGGCATAAACCTTACCCGCACCAAGCTGCTTCTGTTTGCATTAAGCGCATCCCTCATCACACTCGTCGGAGCTATTCAAGCACCGAGGTGGGTTTATATTGAACCCAGCATCGTCTTTAACCCGACCGTATCCTTCCTGACAGTAATCATGGCGCTGCTCGGCGGACCACATCGGTTATTCGGCCCCCTTTTCGGTGTTGTCCCCCTTTTTCTTCTGTTCGAATGGCTATCCGCCAATTTTCCAAATCACTACTCGATCATTCTGGGAGCTCTGTTCATTGCCATTGTCTTTGTTCTTCCGAACGGCGTGCTCGAATTTTTGGATAGGTTTAGGTTGAGGCGAGCGAAAACATGACCTCCTTTCTTGAACTTGAAAATGTCGCCAAGAAGTTTGGAGGGCTCACCGCTGTCAGAGATGTTTCTTTCACCTTATCTAAGGGAGAAATCGTCGGGTTGCTGGGGCCAAATGGATCGGGCAAAACAACACTGTTAAACATGATTTCCGGTGCCAATAAAGTAACATCAGGCAAGATTTCTCTGAATGGGGTTAGTATAGACTCCCTACGTCCAGATCAAATCGTCAACAAAGGTGTATCAAGGACATTTCAACTTGTGCGGATTTTACCGTCAATGACGGTCGAGGAAAATGTTATATGCGGCCTTGCCTTTCGTAAAATGCCCGTTTGGGGAGCAAAGGCAGCTATCATCGCCCGAGAAAAGCTAGAAATAGTGGGACTTAAGGACAAAGCGAGCCTTCCTGGCCATTCTCTTAATTATATCGACAGCAAACGACTGGAACTCGCGCGCGCGCTGGCAGCAGATCCTGAATTGCTGCTACTTGATGAATGGCTTTCAGGACTAACGCCAGAAGAACTCGAAGCCGGGATCGAATTGATCCGCTCAATCGAAACCACCGGTATCAGCATCCTGATTGTCGAACATATTATGAGTGCTATCCGCGCTCTTTGTCCACGGTGCGTCGTCATGAATAGCGGCGAAATAATAGCCGATGGCTCAACTGGAACAGTGCTGCAGGATGACGCAGTCAGCGCGGCTTATCTCGGGGGAGCGCCATGCTGTATGTTGACAATCTCTCTCTGTTCTATGACCTACATCTTGCTCTAGACAATATCTCAATAGAGATAAAGGAAGGCGAAACCGTCGTCATTCTTGGCGCCAACGGTGCGGGGAAATCTTCGCTCTTAAAAGCAATTTCTGGGGTCGAACCAATTTCAGGTAACGCTTCCCTGATTTTTGAAGAACGTCGGCTAAACGATATTCCGACCAATGAACGGGTGGGGCTGGGTCTCTCCTTGGTCCCTGAGGGGAGGGGTTTGTTTCCTGATTTATCAGTTGAGGAGAACCTCCGGCTCGGCGCCAATCCTAAACGGGCACGGCAGTTTGAGGCAAGGAATAGAGAGTTTGTATTCGACCTGTTCCCTAAACTCGCTTCCAGATCCAAACAACTTGTCGGAACCATGTCCGGCGGAGAGCAACAGATGGTTGCAGTCGGCCGGGCAATCATGTCTGCCCCCCGCCTGTTGATGCTGGATGAACCCAGCCTCGGATTGGCGCCCATCGTCGTCCTCGAGCTTTTTGCCGCCTTGAGCGAAGTGCGGGCCGCCGGTGTCTCAATGCTCATTGTTGAGCAGAATGTTAAGGAAAGCCTCGCTATTTCGGACCGCGGATATCTTATGGAAACCGGTCACATCGTTGAACAAGGAATGGCCGAGGAACTTAGAAACAACACCCTCATACAAAAAACCTATCTAGGTTCCACCTAGTTAATTTTAGAACCAGGAATCGCAAATGAACACCGTCGACCTACTGATTTATGGGAAGTCAAGAAAAGCCGCT
>CALEMG010000014.1 GCA_937910835.1 uncultured Alphaproteobacteria bacterium
AAGGCGTTCTCTTGACCATGATCGATAAGCGCAATAATCTGTCCCTGCAGGTGGCACAGGATGTCCGCGATTTTCTCGGGGACAAGGTTTATCGGACTGTTATTCCCCGCAATGTGCGGATTTCGGAAGCCCCCAGCCACGGCAAGCCCGTATTGATTTATGACCATCGCTGCGCCGGGAGTCAGGCCTATATCCGCCTTGCCAGTGAAGTGATCCGGCGGGAACGCCATCTGAACGCCGCCTGACGGCTGGAATGTGAAATAAGTGATGTCTGACGATAGCTCAAAAAAGAAATTGGGGCGGGGGTTGTCCGCCCTCCTTGGTGACGACGCGGCCACGGATTACGCCGATCTGGATAAAGTCCGCTCGGCCAAGGAAGTTCCGGTGGAACAGCTGCGCGCCAACCAGTATCAGCCGCGCCTCGACTGGGATATGGACGCGCTGGAAAGCCTTTCCGCCTCCATTGCTGAAAAGGGTGTTCTTCAACCTATTCTGGTGCGCCGCAATCCGGGCAGTTATAGCGAGTATGAGATCGTCGCAGGAGAACGGCGCTGGCGGGCGGCGCAAAAGGCTCAGCTTCACACGGTGCCGGTCATTATTAAGGAGCTGACCGACGCTGAATCCATGGAAATTGCGCTGATTGAGAATATCCAGCGTGAAGACCTCTCCCCGATCGAGGAGGCGGAAGCCTACAAGCGACTAATGGGTGAGTTTGATCATACCCAGGAAAGCCTGTCGCAGCATGTCGGCAAGAGCCGGACCCATGTCGCCAATATGATGCGGCTCTTAACCCTGCCCGCCACGGTTCAGACGATGGTGCGGGAGGGGAGCTTGTCCGCCGGTGCCGCGCGCGCGTTGATCAATCATGAGAATGCGCAGAAGCTTGCGAAAAAGATCGTCGCAGAAGGATTGAGCGTACGAGCCGCAGAAAAGCTGGTGAAAAAGGGTGATGGGGAGCCGGGCGATGAGGCGAAGAGCCCCCGCGCACCCAAGGCATCGAAAGTCGAGAAGAGCCCCGATGTCCGGGAGCTTGAAGACGATCTCACTAATGCGATCGGTATGGAGGTGGTGATTGATCACTTCGCCGATGGACGGGGCACGGTGACCATAAATTACGGAAATCTTGACCAGCTGGATGATGCCTGCCGGCGTTTGACCCGCGAACCGCTCCCCACGCTCAATGATAGCAAGGAAGAAGACCCCATCGAAGAAGGGGATGATCTCCGCGATGAGTTCGAGGCCTTTAAGAAAGATGCCGAAGCCGATGCAGACGCGGCGGCGGAGCCTGCGCCCGAGGAAACGGACGAAGAGCCCGACAGCGAGCGCGAATATGATTACGACGACGAAATCAAGGACGCCCTTGGTGACGCATTGAAAGAATAATTCAATTTAAAATTGTTCTGAATAGTACGTATCTCACATTAAACTTGATATGAGCCTAGACAATCTCAGCGATGATAAAGGCGGGGCGCAAGTTATGCTGTGTCAGCGCGCCGGTCGCTGGGAAACGGGACCAATGGTGCCACCTTTTGGACAAGGGGTGATGTTTCAGCTCAACGTCGACGATATTTCTTCCCTTCAGGACGCGCTCGCGCGTGCAGATTGGCCAATTCATAGCCCGCTTCGCGATGTATGGCGTAACGTTGGCGATAGAGAATCCGGGCAGCGGGAGATTTTCGTTCTCGACCCTGACGGTTATCTTCTGATGATCAACCAGGCCCTTGGTGAAAGACCGCTAGCAAAACCGTAATATTTTCAAATGCTTGCCGTATTAAAATACTCAATGCGGCAGGGGGCTGAATGTGTCTACGAGATTATCGATTATGTCCCGCACCTTTGGTGAGAGGTTTCGTTTGTCGGAATAGACAGCGATGATATCGGAGGCCTCTTCCTCATAATCGGGGAGGAGGGTGATGAGGCGGCCCGCCGCGATGTCCGGCTCCACCAGGTAAGAGGAAAGCTGTGCGATGCCAAGCCCGGCGAGGGTTGCATGATAGACGGCATCGGCGCTGTTGGCGTCGAAATTGCCGGTTGCGGCAAAGGTCCAGGTTTCATCCCCACGCTTAAAGTGCCAGTCATTCCAATGTGTTACCGTTGAAATTCTAAGGCAGTTGTGGTTTTTAAGATCCGTGGGTGTCTTCGGCGTGCCGTGAGTCGCGATATAGGACGGCGCCGCGCAGAGGAGACGCTTGCTGCTCGCCAGTTTGCAGGCGACGAGCGATGTATCGGTGATTTGTTCCGGGAATCGGATCGCGAGATCAAAGTCGGAATCAGAGAGATCGATATGGCGGTCGGTCAGCTCCAGCTCGACCTTCAACGCGGGATAATTGGCGGTAAAGGCGGGCATTAGCGGCATCAGGCAGGATTTGCCAAAGGCGACCGTGGCGGCAATCCGCAGATTTCCCTGCGGCCGGCCACTGAATGACTGCGCCAGTTCCTCCGCGCGGTGTACTTCGGCGGAAATCTGCGCACAGCGCTCATAAAAGCTGCGCCCCTCCAGTGTGGTGGAGACTTGCCGCGTTGACCGATTGAGCAATCGCACACCAAGCCGGTCTTCCAGCTGGCTGATCTGCTTGCTGACGGCGGAGGGCGTGAGACCAAGGCTGCGCGCGGTAGCTGAGAAGCTGCCGTGATCCACCACATTGGCGAAAAGGATCATCTGACTGGCGATATCCATGGGCTCGTGTCCCTATTTATTACTATCAGGCAAAGCTGCTATGACCAGATTTACTCTTCTCAAATGATGCAACGCAACATATTTATTGCAGTGCAGCATATATATGACTGCAGAATATGTCTTTCGCAAGAGTAAAAGAGGAAATTTCGATGAATGATTTGTTTCAAGACAAAACGGATGGAAATATCACACTTGCGGACATCGACAGCGGCATTCGGGAGGCGCGACGGCTTAGAAGTGAAGAAATTCACCGGCTGTCAAGGGTTGCCAACGTGTGGGTCCGCAAGGAATTTAACGAGCTTGCCCGGGCTGGCAAGCGGGGCGGGGGCTGGCTGATCCATAAAATAGAAGCCATGACCGTCCGGCATCAGCACACACGGGTGCATTATGACTAATCCCGTAAAAACGGGGCTTTTACAGCCCCGGCCCGGCTTTCTTACGCCGATTTACCGGGAATTGCGCCCGTTGGAGCATTATCTCCTGCGGGATCATCTGCTCCGGCTTAGCCCGGAAAGCCGGGTGTTTCGTTTCGGCAGCCCCGTTTCCGAGCGGTTGATCAATAGCTATTGCCGAAATGAGGGTCGACCAATGCCGATCATCTGCGGTGCTTTTATCGGGGATACGCTCCGTGGGGTGGTTGAACTCCGTTTTGACCGGTCTCTGCCGCGCTATTTTGCCGAACTTGGCATCAGTGTCGAGGATGACTGGCAGGATATCGGCATTGGCTCCCGGTTGATGGAACTGGCGCTGCGCTGCGCTCGGGATAACGGGATCGCCCGGCTTGAGGTGAATTTTCTGCCTCATAATGTGGCGATGCGCCGTCTTGCCTGGAAGTTTGGCGCAGGCTTCTCCCACCAGACAGGTCTGACCAAGGGTATTTTCACCCTGAAGGACCCGAACTTTGCGGCTGTCGCCGGGTCCAAGCGGCCGCAATAGCTCTTGTCTGGTGCCCCCGTCCGCCACTCAACCTGTCAGCCCTTAATAAAGGGTCGACTGCTGGCGGGCGGGGAGCTCTGCATCGTAGGTTGCCGCATCGAAGCCGGGTTTGGCGGCCTTCGTCATCTGGCCCGCCGTCGGCACGTCGCTTTTGGCGATCTGTGCGGCCGGATCCCAGAGTTTCGAGCGTTTCAGAGCCCGCGCGCATTGGAAATAGACCGCGTCGATCTCGATCAGCAGAACCGAGCGTGGTGTCGTGGCGCCAACCGTAAAGCTTTGAATTAATTGAGGTTCCGTTGTTATGACGGCGCGGCCGTTGATGCGCAGGCATTCCTCTATCCCCGGGATAAGGAAAAGCAGCGCGATGCGCGGATCCTGAACAATATTACGCAAGGTATCGATGCGGTTATTGCCGCGCCGGTCCGGAATGGCGATATGCCGGTCATCGAGAAGGCGAAAAAGCTGTCCCGGCGCGTCGCCGCGCGGCGAACAATCAAGCCCGCCGTCTCCGACACTCGCCAGCGCAAGAAATGGCGCCTTTTCGATCCATTGGCGGTACTCGGGGGTCAGCGCCGATGTCTCCTTTGCGAGCGAATTGGGGTAAACAGGGACATAAAGCGCCTCCAGCGCGTCAATCGACGTAATTTCATGTGAATCTGGCATCTGTATCGACCTTAATATCAAAAAGCAGCGCAATTTCAGGGCATATCAAGGGTTTTTGCCCAGTTCTCCGCCCATTTATCGAAGCGGCCCAGTTTCTTCGCAAGTTCCGCTCCCATTTCAGTGTAGCCATAGCCGCCCTCCTCATGATTGACAAGACCAAGTTCGCGGAGGGTCTTAAGGCGCTGGTTAAGAATGGTGGGTGAAATCTCGTCACAATGGCTGCGCAACTCGCGGAAGGTCATCCGGCCGGTTCGAAGTTCCCAGATAATACGTAAAGTCCAGCGTTGGCCCAGGACGTCGAACAGAACCATAATCGGCCGACCCGTTGTCGATCCGCGCACCTGCATGCCCGGTTTCTTGTCGGTCATGAAAAAATCTCCTTGACGCTACATAATCAGTAGCATATGTCTGCTACATAAAATATAGCACAGGAGAAATCAAAATGAAACAAATTCTGATGCCGATAGAAACCCCATACCCGCCAGAAATTTCAGAAATATTAAAGACTTACCCGCAAAGAGACGGTTATATCCTGAAGCTGTTCCGCGTTTTTGCGAACAGCCGCCGTTTCCTCAAAAAAGCAGTGCCCAACCTGCTCGACCGGGACAGTCCGTTGCCCATGCGGCTGCGGGAGATTGTTATCTTGCGCGTTACCGCGAACCGCAATTGCGAATATGAATGGGGCGTGCATGTGGGCGCCTTCGCGGAACATGTGAAATTCACGCCTGAACAGATTCGCGCGACACGGACCGAGGGGCCCGACGCGTCCTGCTGGCCGGAGGAGGAGGGATTGCTCCTCCGTGTGGTCGATGAAATCTGCGAAAAAGGCGACTTGAGCGAGGAAACCCTCAAAAAATTCCAGTCTGCCTGGACCCTCGAAGAGCAGCTCGAAATCATCGCCCTCTGCGGCGTCTATCACACCGTCAGCTTCACCGCCAATATCTCCCGCATTGACGGAGAGGACTTCGCGTCGAAATTCCCGGATTAAAGCCCCAATAAACCCGGTAACTCGTTCATATTCTTGAAAATTCTCGCGCCGGTGCCGGCGAGGTCTTTGCCGTCGTGAGGGGGTGCGAAGCCATAGCAGGGGATATCGGCTCGGGCGGCCCCGGTGGCGCCAAGGACGCTATCCTCAATCACCACGGCGCGGGCGGGTTCCATCTTGAAGGCTTTGAGGGCGGCCTGAAACAGCGCCGGATCGGGTTTGGAGGTTTTGAGCGTATGGGCGGAAAATATCGCGCCCTCAAACCTTGGGAGAAGGCCGGTCTGGCCGAGGGTAATGGCCATCTTATCCTCACTCCCGTTGGAGGCGACGCAAAAGGGAAGGTTGATTGCATCGAGACGGTTCAGAATATCGTGAATCCCGTCCATCGCGGGCACGCCTTTCTTCAGTGCGGTGAATTCCTCCGCATAAACGTCCTTTATCCACCCCTCGGGCAGGGCCGCGCCGAGCCTTTTCGCCTCTTTCTCGACATTTACCATGCTCCATCCGGTGAACATGGCCGTGCATTCCTCCGCAGAGAGGGAAAGGCCATGGCGAGTGAGGTTTTCGGCAAGGACAGCGTTGGACGTGGGTTCCGTATCCACAAGAACCCCGTCACAGTCAAAAATGACAAGTTCCGGGCGCATCTTCTAACGTCTCCGATTGGCCATTGCGATGCGCATAAGCGCCCGTCGGCAGATGGCTTCGTCCGGATAACCTGTTGATTTGCATTTCATTTCCGCATCGAGCGTAATCTCGAGGCAGGTCGCGAAATGCGCGCTCGATTTTCCGCCAATCTCCGCTGCCGCCTTTTTCTGGTTGAAGAAGGGAATGCCTGCCTTGCGGATCGCATCCTCGGCGCGGGCCCCGGCATCGCGGATTGCCGCGGCCTTGTGCAGTTGTTTCAGCTGGTTCTGGATCATGCGAAGGAAGCCGATGGGGCTTTCTCCGGCAGAAAAGGCCTTGTTGAGATACTTTTCCAGCCCGTTCAAATCGCCAAGCAGGGTTGCGTCAATCACATCGAAGATACTTTGCGCGCTGGAATCGCCGATATTGGCGCGCACATCGGCGAGGGTCATCGGATCTGTCCGTCCGCGCATATAGAGCACCAGTTTCTCCAGCTCGCCCCGGGAGATCGCCCGGTCACTGCCGAGGTTTTCGCGCAAATACTCAATAACCTCCCGCGAGGGGTTGAGGTTCGCCGCGCCCAGTACCTCGTTGATAAGGCCAAGAATATCCTGCGCCTTGTCATGAAAACAGGGCGTCACGGCACCATTCGGCGCCTTGCTGATCATCTTTACCAGCGCGCTGTCTTTTCGAATGTCGCCTGCCTCGATCACCAGGACACTGTCGGTGAGGTCCAGCCCCAGCACCGGCTCGAAATAGCCTTTGGCAATGATATTCGCCACGCGCAGGCGGACAACGCGTTCCCCGCCCATCATGGAGATGGCCGTGACTTCATCCATCAGCCGCGCGGGATCACCACTCAGGTCGCTGGCTTCCATCTCGGTATAGCGAAACGGATCGTCGAGGCTCTCGACAATACTCACGCAAATCGCGCGGGAAAGCTCCCGTACGAGGCCTTCGTCGGGCCCGAACAGGAGGAAAATGCGGTATTTCGGGTCGCGGGATTTAAGAAAAGCAGGGATTTGGTTGCTTTTCAGCTCCACCGGATCACCGTCCTGCGAAGAAGACGGAAAGCTGCTGGTTGATCTGTTCGGCGGCAACCAGCGCGGCGCGTTTTTCCGCGTTATTCGCGGCGGAGAGGTTGGCGAACTCCGACTGCACCACGTTGTAGGAGGCGATATTCTGCGTCGATCCGGAGTAGATAGCCTCTTTCCCGGTGGCGTCCGTCAGGCGAAACTTGCTGTTGAGCGTCAGGTTATAACGGGTCTTGGTGTCGTCATTCTGGATGGCGAGACCTTCGGACTGCACCTCGATGACGACGGCAAGGCGATAGGCCGGCGTTTTCGGAATACCGCCCGGATTGGCAAGATCAAGTAATTCATTGCGCAGGATCTGGCCCGTCCGTCCGCCGATCGGTTCTACATAGATTTGAGCGAGCTTTTCCTGCACCCCGGCGTTACGCGTCGCGCTGCCGTAAAGCGGCTGAAACCCGCAGGCCGCCGTGAGGCCGACAATCAGGAAAACAAGGCTGACCCTAAATAACGACATTGACGATCCGGTTTGGTACAACGATGACTTTGCGAATGGCATTTTCGCCGATTGCATTCTGGACTGATTTCTGCGCGAGTGCAATTTCTTCCACTTTTGCGGCCTCTTCATCGAGTGCCACCTCTATGGTGGCGCGTAGCTTGCCTTTTACCTGCACAGCCATGGTTACCCGGTCCTCAACGATAAGGGCAGGGTCGGCCTGTGGCCAGCGCGTCTCCACCAACATGGTGTCATGGCTCAACATTTGCCAGAGTTCTTCAGCGAGGTGAGGCATCATCGGCGCGACCAGCTGGACAATAATTTCCATGCTTTCGCGCAGCGCCCATTTTGCATCGGCGCTTTCTTTGAATTTGAACTCATTAAGCGCCTTCATAAACTCATAGATGCGGGCGATGGCATTATTGAAATGCAAATCCTCAATATTCTGTGTGACCTGCGCGATGGTCTTATGTGCGGCTTTTCGAAGCTCAAGCGCCCCGCCGGCAAATTCACCGGGTGCCGTTTCGCCAGGGGCGGCGGCCATATCCATATTTTCCGAAATATAGCGATGCAGCCGCTGCTTGAAGCGCCAGGCACCGGTTGCGCCCGCGTCGGTCCATTCCATGTCCCGATCGGGCGGGCTGTCGGAGAGAACGTACCAGCGCGCGGCATCTGCCCCGAATTTCTCGATAATCGCGCCGGGGTCGACAACATTTTTCTTCGATTTCGACATTTTCTCGACGCCGCCGATGGTGACGGGCTTGCCGGTGGCGAGCTCGATCAACTCTCCGGCATCGTTATGGTCCACCTCGTCAGGCAGCAACCATTCGCCGGTCGCGGATTTATAGGTCTCATGGGTCACCATGCCCTGCGTGAACAGCCCGGCAAAGGGTTCCTTCACATCGGACCAGCCGGTTTCCATCATGCCGCGCGAATAAAACCGCGAATAGAGCAGATGCAGGATCGCATGCTCGATCCCGCCGATATACTGATCAACGGGCAGCCAGTAATCCACCTTCTCCCGTTCCACAGGCAGATCGGCACGAGGGGAGCAAAAGCGCGCGAAATACCAGGATGAATCCACGAAGGTGTCCATGGTGTCGGTCTCGCGCGTCGCATCACCGCCGCATTCGGGGCATTTCACATGCTTCCATGTCGGGTGATGATCGAGCGGGTTGCCCGGTTTATCAAATGTCACGTCATCAGGGAGTTTGACGGGAAGATTTTCCTCCGCCTCCGCAACGGTGCCGCATTTTTCACAATGGATCATCGGGATCGGACAGCCCCAATAACGCTGGCGCGACAGGCCCCAGTCCCTGAGGCGGTAATTGATCTTTTCCGTGCCTTTGCCCATTTCCTCCAGTCGTCGGATAATCTCGGATTTCGCGGCCTCGACCTCCATCCCGTCGAGAAACTCCGAATTGATGATCTTGCCGGGGCCGGTGTAGGCCTCGTCGCCAATTTCCGGGGTTTCGTCGTCCGGAGAGACAACGGGGGTGACCTCAAGGCCGTATTTCCGCGCGAAATCCAGATCGCGCTGGTCATGGGCGGGACAGCCGAAGATCGCGCCCGTGCCATAATCCATTAGGACGAAGTTGGCGACATAGATGGGCAGCGTCTTGCCGGAAATAAAGGGATGGGCGACTTCAAGGCCCGTATTCACGCCCTTTTTTTCTGCCTTTTCAATGGCTTCCTCGCTGGTGCCCATCTGATGGCATTCGGCGACGAAGGCGGCAACATCAGCGTTATCTTTCGCCAGCCGCTGGGTCAGCGGGTGATCGGCGGAAACCGCCATGAAGCTCGCGCCGAAGAGGGTATCGGGCCGCGTGGTGTAGATATTGAGCGGTTCATTTTCACCAATGATATCAAAGGCGATATGCGCGCCCTGTGACCGGCCGATCCAGTTCTGCTGCATAAGGCGCACGCGATCAGGCCAGCGGTCAAGCTTGTCGAGCGCGGTTAAAAGTTCCTCGCTGTAATCAGAGATGCGGAACATCCACTGATCCAGTTTCCGCTTCTCGACCACGGCGCCAGAGCGCCAGCCCTTGCCGTCAATCACCTGCTCATTGGCGAGCACGGTCATATCGATGGGGTCCCAGTTAACCCAGGTCTCTTTCCGGTAGACGAGGCCTTTCTTGAAGAAATCGAGGAAGAGCTTCTGTTGATGCCCGTAATAGCCGGGATGGCAGGTCGCGATTTCCTTGCTCCAATCGAGCGAGAGGCCCATACCTTTTAGCTCGTCCCGCATATGGGCGATATTGGCATAGGTCCAGTCGGCGGGATGGACGCCCTTATCACGTGCGGCGTTTTCGGCGGGCAGCCCAAAAGCGTCCCAGCCCATGGGGTGCAGGACATTGAAGCCCTGGGCTGCCTTGTAGCGCGCCACGACGTCGCCCATGGTGTAGTTGCGGACATGGCCGATATGAATGCGCCCCGAAGGGTAGGGGAACATCTCAAGTACGTAGTATTTGGGCTTGGCCGGGTCGGCCTCTACTTCGAAACTCTTATGCTCGGCCCAGCTGGCCTGCCACTTGGCTTCAACTTCTTTTGCATTATAGCGGGACATAGGCTGCTTCCCGTTCCATTCTTGTCTGTGTATCTAAAGGGTACCTGTGCCCGCCTTCCTCATTCTCTGGAAAGATTTGGGTGCGAACTCTCTATGGCCCGGTTCTTATAAGGTTATTCGCCTTCGCGCGCTACCCTGAGTTCGCGCGCCTTGGCAAGAATGGCATTTTCTAGATCCGCCGTGACTTTAGGGGCGAGCGGGACGGCAATCCATTGGTTCACGGTATCGAGGTTCTGCTTGAAGGCGGTGACGCGTACACCGTCCGCGCGCAGGCGCCGATCGAGGATGTAGACGGTCACCTTGAAGCGCTCGTTCGGTGAATCGGGGGAGGAATACCAATCGGTGATGATCACGCCGCCAAATGGATCAGCCGAGGAAAGCGGCATGAAGGAGAGCGTGTCGAGTGAAGCGCGCCAAAGATAGGCATTAACGCCGAGGCCGCCGCCGGACCCTAAGCCACCACCTTGCAATTCTTTGTCATCGTCGCCGAAAAGACCACCCTTGCCGAAGATGGTGTCGTCAGGCGCGTTGCCTGTCTGGTAAACGGTCCCTCGACTTGATGTTGGAAAGGTGGAATTTGCACTCAAATCAGATTCACAACCCGTCAGCAATAACGCCAGGCAACAGCCGACTGCTACCGCATATAATTTTTGTCGTGTCATATCTGTCAGAATCCTCATTTCCTCTGGCTACTAAACGCTCAAATTAGGGCGAAATCAAGAAAAGGTGAGTTTATGCCAGCTTTCCGCTTTTGAGAACAGGAGAAAATGGCCGTGAACCAATATATCACGGGAACCCGTCGTTTCGCCCTCCGCCCCGAAATAAATTGTCGTCATAAAAATTTCACGGGAAAGTTTGTGATGCTAGTCACAAGTGGTTCTGGATCGCTTGACGGGGTAGATTTCAATCATCATTACTTTTGCGTGACCGCTGGGGCGTATCGGTCTTTCGCTTTTATTATCAATCTATTATACAGCAGCTCTTATGCTGCCAGGAGTCAAAATGAAAAAGGCAATTTTGGGTACGACAGCGCTTGTTGCTGTTGGTGCATTCGCCGCCGCACCGGCCTCCGCAGCGGATAAAATCCAGCTTGGTGTCGGTGGTTATATGCAGTCCACATACTTCTATCAGGACGGCGACGAGCCAGCAGGCACGCCATCTCGTATTTCCGACCGGGTAACGCAAGAAGGTGAAATTCATTTCACCGGCGAAACCACACTCGATAATGGCCTGAGGTTTGGCGTCAATGTTCAGCTCGAAGCGTACGAAGCAACCGACCAGATCGACGAAACCTACATCTTTGTTGAAGGTTCCTTCGGTCGTATCCTTCTCGGGTCTGAAAACAGTGCTTCTTACCTGATGCATTACACCAGCCCGTCACCGGTTCCGATGTTCTCTGCGGATTCGAACAACGTCGCCCCGAGCGGACAGGCCAACACGACATATAACAATATGTTCTCTGATGCGGACAAGATCACATACTTCTCGCCGCGCTTTGCGGGCTTCCAGTTCGGCGCTTCCTATGTTCCTGACGGAAATGCGGAAACGGGTTCAAGCGGAAATACACAGTTCCAGGCACCAGCCTTCGAAGCCGGTCTTGATCGCGGTTACTCCGTTGCCGTCAATTATGTCAACAAGTTCGGCGGTGTCGATGTTGGCGTGTCTGCAGGTTATGAGCAGGCAGAAGTCGCCGCCGCATCGGAAGACCAGTCTGCTTACAGTCTGGGTGCCTCTGTCGGGGTTGCTGGTTTCACCGTTGGTGCCGGGTACGCAATCGATAAAGATCTCGCCGGTGTTTCCGACAGTGACAGGAAAGCCTGGTCTGCCGGCGTCAAATATGGCATGGGCCCCTGGGCGGTTGGTGTACAGTACTCCAAAACGACTGATGAGCCCGCGGCTGGCGCGGATCTGGACGCCACGACATGGATCATTGGCGGTCAGTACGCTCTTGGCCCGGGGATCACGGTGTTCGGTGGTGTTGAAATTGATGACAATGACCTGACCGCAAGTACGGCAACCCGTATGGCAGGAAAAACGAATACTTTCTTTGTAGGTACGGCGGTTAATTTCTAATTCGCCACACTTTGGAAAACTTGAAAAGGGGGCAGAATTTCTGCCCTCTTTTTTTTGATGGTAGATTCTGATAGGCGAACGCGAGTTCCGCCTGTGCTGTTGTTTTGGACCATCTGACACCCGAAACGAGGTACCTAAAAGGGTGCAGGCCCCATTTTTATGTCCAGCCTCTTAAAACCGCGAAAAACAAAGGCGTTATGTCTTCTTCCTGATGTGCCAATATAGACATGAATAGCTAACCGTCGTTCAAATGTGACTTTTTAAGCACAGTTGGGTAAATTTGGCAAAAACGCCATCGTCTTGCGCTTGACCGGATGGCCGTTAACCTTCTTTACTCCCTCTTGACTTATGGCCTTTATGGCCTTGCGTCTGTATTTTAATCTTAGTTCTCTGGCTTTCTGAGCAGAGGGGAGACAAAATGAAAAAAGCAATCTTGGGTACGACAGCGCTCGTTGCCGTTGGTGCACTCGCTGCAGCACCGGCTTCCGCGTCTGAAAAAATTGCTCTGGGTGTTGGTGGTTACATGCAATCCACCTACTTTTACCAGAGTGCCGACGCGCCTGCAGGCACTGCATCACGTATTTCTGACCGTGTAACGCAGGAAGGTGAAATCTTCTTCACCGGTTCAACGACTTTGGACAATGGTCTTAAAGTTGGCGTCAACGTTCAGCTCGAAGCTTATGAAGCAACAGACCAGGTCGACGAAACCTACATCTTCATCGAAGGTTCCTTCGGTCGCGTTCTTCTCGGTTCTGAAGACTCTGCTGCATATCTGATGCATTACACGAGCCCATCACCGGTTCCAATGTACTCTGCTGACTCAGCTAACATCTATCCTACGGGTCAAGGCAACACGACTCGTCCGAACATGTTCTCTGACTCAGACAAGATCACCTACTTCACGCCACGTTTCGCTGGCTTCCAGTTGGGTGCTTCTTATGTTCCTGATGGAGGCAGCCAGACCGGTACAGGC
>CALEMG010000015.1 GCA_937910835.1 uncultured Alphaproteobacteria bacterium
TGTTGGATCGCTAGAGGCATCAATGCTGCCCCCGCTTTCCGTTGGTATCGAAGGAGTAATTGCCTTGATGTTGCTGCCCGTTTTGGTGGCTCTGCTGACACGCTACACTGTCCGGCGGGTCGTGCTAAAGTCGCTTCGCCGGATGATGTAGTATGCTTGTATTGCTGGATAGGGACGGTGTAATCAATGAAGACCGGGCGGATTTCGTGAAATCCCCAGCGGAGCTGATTTTCATCCCGAAGGCATTGGCGGCAATTGCTCGGCTGAAAACGCATGGGCATAAGCTGGTTGTTGTAACCAACCAATCCTGTATCGGGCGCGGCATTATCAACGATGAACAACTGGCGGAGATCCATGGCAAGCTCCAGGATAATTTGGCAAAGTTATCCGCTGATCTGGACGATATACTTATCGCCCCCGATGCGCCTTGGGCGGCCACTGATCGACGCAAACCGGGGCCGGGAATGATTTTTGAAGCGATGCGAAAATATCACGCTACGCCCCGTGAGACCGTTTTTATCGGGGACAGCACGCGCGATATCGAAGCGGCAAGGTCGGCAGAGTGCCACCGCATTCTTGTCCGGACGGGAAAAGGCCAGAAGCCGCTGGCGGAAGGGTTATCGCAGCATCTGATGCCCGTTCATGTGGCCGAAGATTTGGACGAAGCCGCTGATTTTATTCTTGAGGGAAGGTTCTGACATATGCCCTTTCGCTGGAAAATAGTAGCGGCCCTTGTCTTTATCTTCCTCTGCCTTTGGACAGGTGCTTTCCTCACCTTCATGACGGATGTTGAAAACAGACCGCCCACGCTCCCCCATGACATCGGCGGGATTGTTGTACTGACGGGGACGCCGGCGCGACTGACGGCGGGGTTTGACCTCTTGAAGCAAAATGACGACGCGAGACTGCTGGTTTCCGGCGTGAATTCCAAGGTCACGCGCGAAACCCTGCGTCAGGCCACGGGGCAAAGCTCTGAGTTAATGGATTGCTGCGTCGATCTTGGTCGCCTTGCCCGCAATACAGAAGGCAATGCCTATGAAACATCATTGTGGGCGAAGTCGAATAACTTCAATAGTCTCGCCATTGTCACCAGCGCCTATCATATGCCGCGCAGCCTTGTGGAGCTAAAGCGCCAGATGCCGGATATTAAACTGATTGCCTATCCTGTCGCCAGTGATACGCTTGAATTGACAGGCTGGTGGAAAAACCCAAGAGCCTTTATGGTACTCGCCGGAGAGTTCAATAAGTATGTCTTCAGTCTTGTCCGGGCACGGCTTGATGATTAGGCGCCGAAAGAGAATAGCGTGACGCAAATAAGATCCCTAGCCTTCTTTATCTGCTTTTTTGCGTGGTCTACGGTCATGAACCTGGCCTTCCTGCCCTTCCTTCCCTTTGATCGCAAATGGATCGTTCTAGGTCAACGGATCTGGTCTGGCGGTATCGTGTTTCTCCTCCGCACCCTCTGTAATCTCCGACTGGAGATCCGGGGAGAGCAATATCTTCCCAAAGGGGCCGCGATTGTCGCCGCCAAGCATCAATCCGCGTTTGAGACCATGATATTTCACCTGATCACAGATGATCCGGCAATTATCCTGAAAAAAGAACTCCTCAACATTCCGGTATATGGCTGGTACTGCCGCAAGACGAAGATGATCGCCGTGGACCGAAAAGGTCATGCGGCAGCGCTTAAATCCATGTTATCGCAAGCACAACAGGCGATCGAGGATAGCCGACCCATCGTTATTTTTCCTGAGGGTACACGCTCTCCACTGGACGAGGACCTTCCTTTTCAGCCTGGCATCGCCGCGCTTTATACAAAATTGCAGCAGCCTGTTATACCGGTCGCCCTTAATACCGGCCTTTTCTGGCCAAGGAAAAGCTTTTTCTGTCGGCCTGGCGTCATGGTGATGGAGTTTCTTCCGCCGATCGCGGCCGGAATGGACCGCAAAGCCTTCATGAAAGAGCTTAAATCCCGCATTGAAGAGAAGACCGGGGCTCTCGTCGCTGAGGGGCGCGAGAAATACATTTCATAAGTTTCGGTACTCATATTAAATTTTACGTAAGGTCCCTTTGCTACTATATTTAGTAGGATAAGTTTTTCGAAAATGAAGGTGCCCGATGTCGCCCGTCGCTCCGATATCTCAACAGATATGGGATATGAAATATCGCTTCAAATCTGCCGATGACAGCGTCAAAGAGCGCTCGATCGAGGATAGCTGGCGGCGTGTCGCCCGCGCCATGGCGGCGGTGGAGACTGAAACAGAACGGGAAAAATGGGAAGAACGCTTTTACGCTCTTCTCGAAGATTATAAATTTCTTCCTGCGGGCCGCATCTTATCCGGCGCCGGGACAAAACGGCAGGTAACTCTGTTTAACTGCTTTGTCATGGGCGATATCGGTGATGACATGTCATCGATCTTTGACAACCTGAAGGAAGCCGCGCTCACCATGCAGCAGGGCGGCGGGATCGGTTATAATTTCTCAACCCTCCGGCCGAAGGGCGCACCGGTCCATGGCATGGGTTCGGATGCGTCCGGCCCACTCAGCTTCATGGATGTCTGGGACAGCATGTGCCGCACGATCATGAGCGCGGGCTCGCGCCGAGGTGCCATGATGGCGACAATGCGCTGCGATCATCCGGATATTCTCGATTTCATCAAGGCGAAACAGGATCCGGGCCGCCTCCGGATGTTCAATCTTTCCGTCCTGGTTACGGATGCCTTTATGGAGGCCGTCAAGAAGGACGACGCGTGGGAACTCCGCTTTGACGGCACGCTTTACAAAACCGTTCGAGCCCGAGAGCTGTGGGACGAGATTATGCGCGCGACCTACGCCTTCGCGGAGCCAGGTGTTATCTTTATCGACCGTATCAACGCCCGCAATAATCTCTATTATGCTGAAACCATCACCGGCACTAATCCTTGCGGGGAGCAGCCTTTGCCCGCTTATGGCGCCTGCTTGCTCGGGTCGGTCAATCTCACCAGAATGGTCAACCATCCGTTTGAGAAGAAGGCCGCCATTGACCTTAAAAAACTCGATAGTGTGGTCCGCGATGCAATCCGGCTGATGGATAACGTCGTTGACGTCTCTGGCTATCCCTTACCCGAACAAGCGAATGAGGCCCGGACAAAGCGGCGCATTGGCCTTGGTATTACCGGGCTTGCCGATGCGTTGATCATGTGTGGCATTCGCTATGGCTCCGACAAGGCGCTCGCTCTCACACGAAAATGGATGGCGCAGATCCAGCGCTCCGCCTATCTCGCCTCCGCCGATCTTGCCGAGGAGAAAGGCGCGTTCCCACTCTTCGATAAGAAAAAATACCTTGCCGGAGAAACGATCAGTGCATTGGATAAGGATATCCGCGAAGCGATTGCGGAAAAAGGTATCCGAAACGCACTTGTCACCTCCGTTGCGCCGACGGGCACGATCTCTCTCCTTGCGGACAATATCTCAAGCGGTATTGAGCCGGTGTTCAGTTTTTCTTATACCCGCAATGTGCTGATGCCGGACGATACGCGCAAATCGGAGGAAGTGACCGATTATGCGCTTCGCCTGTTCCGGCGGTTAAAGGGTGCGGATGAACCACTCCCCGACTATTTTGTCGATGCGCAGGTGCTGACCCCGCCGGATCATGTACGGATGCAGGCCGCAGTACAGGAATATATCGATAGTTCGATCTCAAAAACCATCAACTGTCCAGAGGACATCAGCTTCGAAAGTTTCAAGGATATCTATCTGCAAGCCTATGAGCAGGGCTGCAAGGGCTGCACGACCTATCGCCCCAATGATGTCACCGGCGCGGTGCTGGAAGTTAAGAAGGAAGATGTAGAAGCAAGCGCGCAGCCTGATTTACCGCTCGACGTTCCTTACAGCAAACCCTCTGACAGTTTCGAGGCGGGCGGCATTGTCTATATGACGAAACCGCTGGACCGGCCCGGCACCCTGCCCGGCCAAACCTATAAACTCCGCTGGCCGGAGAGTAATCACGCCATATATATAACACTAAATGACATCATTCAGGACGGTCGGCGACGCCCATTTGAGATTTTCATCAACTCGAAAAATGTCGAGCATTTCGCCTGGACGGTAGCGCTTACTCGCATGATTTCTGCCGTTTTCCGACGCGGCGGCGATGTCAGCTTCGTGGTCGGGGAATTGAAAGCCGTCTTCGACCCGCGCGGCGGCGCCTGGGTGAAGGGGAAATATGTTCCTTCCCTCCTCGCGGCGATCGGGGAAGTGATCGAAACCCATATGATCCAGATCGGTTTCCTGCCACCGCCAGAGGGTAAAAAGGAAGAGACGAGTGAGGCCGTCTCGAAAATCGTCGTCGGAGGGACAAGCAAGCCAAAAGAGGGGTTGCTTCGGCAATGTCCGCAATGCGGCGAGGCAGGGCTGCTGAAAATCGAAGGCTGCGATACCTGCACGACCTGCGGCTATTCCAAATGCAGCTGACCTTAATATCGCTTTCAATACGGGATAAAGGGCGCTACTAACGCCGGATATTCTGCAATGGAGATTCACATGACGGAAACAACGATCCGCCCCTTTCACCTAGCCTTTCCTGTCAATGATTTGGAAGCCGCGCGTGGTTTCTACAAGGGAATGCTCGGGTGTACAGAAGGCCGTAGCTCCGCCGATTGGGTCGACTTCAATTTCTACGGCCACCAGATCGTTGCGCATCTAGCACCGGAAGAAATCGGCGAGGCCAAGACCAGTAAGGTCGACGGTCACGGCGTGCCTTGCCGCCATTTCGGGTTGGTGATGGGAATGGAGGAATGGCAAGAGGCAGCCGATCGTCTAACCGTTGCGGGCGTCGACTTTATCATCGAGCCCTATGTGCGCTTTAAGGGAGAGACCGGGGAGCAGGCGACAATGTTCTTCGCCGATCCGGCCGGAAATGCTATCGAGTTAAAGGCGTTCAAGAATATAGATCAGCTGTTCGCAAGCTAGCTGTCTTTTTCGATCAGCTCCATAATGCGGTGAAGCGGGCCGTCAGCGATGCCGAACTCATCGAGATGCGTAAGTGTGCTTTTCAGATAATCCACATTGGGGCCACCCCGGCCATGCGCACGGGCAATGGTCTTTGCAGCCTCGTCCAATGACGGTTTGCCGCAATATTGCTCATGCGCTGGGTCGGCAACAAAGGTAAGCGCGGGCGCCATGACGCCTTCACTTAAAAGCCTGATCCGCACCATCCTAGGCTGGTAGACGCTGGTCACCATTTCCCGGCGATAAAGATAGTCGATCACCGGTTCCCGGATATCCGACGGGCAGAGAATTCCTTTCCCGCGGCAGGAGCCTCCGCGATCGAGCCCCAATACAAGGCCCGGATTCTCCCGCGTTCCTCGATGCACGACAGACGTCACACAAAAGGCGCGGTGATAGCCATAAAGCTGCGCGTCCTGAATACCGAGATGTTCGAACCCCGGCCGCCACATCAACGAGCCATAGCCGAAAATCCAGAGATCTTCATCCACAGGCAGTTCCGGTAGAGGATAATCGACTGGCGGAAGGTCCGGCTCCAATACCAAATCAAACTTTCGCGTCATGTACTTTTCGCCTTCTTGAATTGGTAATTTACAAGCGCCACGCCAAGCACCGCAATTCCCATCCCGAGCAGGGCAAGAACGCCCAAGGTTTCATCGAACAAGAAATAAGCGACCACAGCTGTACAGGGCGGTGTCAGGTAAAAGAGGCTGGATACATTCGCCGCCGCCCCTCTCCGCAACAGGATGTAAAGAAGCGTCATGGCGCCAAGAGATAAAATTATCACCAGCCAAAGCAGCGCAAAAACCAACTCCCCCGACCAGATAACCTCTCTTGTCTCGAACAGGAGCGACATCAGATAGAAATATACACCGGCGACCACAAACTGAATAAGGTTTCCGCTCTTGATATTCATCTGGGAGCAGAATTTCTTCTGATAGAGGGTGCCGGCGGAAATGCTTATCAACGCGACAAAAGACAGGCTCATACCATAGAATGTGCCTTCCCCGATTGAGAGCTTGTTAAAGACCACAAGAAATATGCCGATGAGCCCCAACAGCAGTCCAATCCACTTCTGTAAAGAAACGTTCTCTTTTAGCAAAACCCCGGCCAGTGCCGCCACGATAAGCGGCTGTATCCCGACAATAAGAGAGGAGATCCCCGCTGGTGTCCCCTTCGAGATGGAAAGGAAAACAAATCCCAAGTAACCGCCATGCATCAAGAGCCCGCCGATTGAGATATGAAAATAATCGATTGCACGCACGGGCCAGCGGGTTTGGGTTATCAGAACAAACGGGATCATCAAGGCAACGCAGATACCGAAGCGCAGAGCAAGGAAAGTCATCGGCTCAACATAGGGCAAGCCCATTTTCGCGCCGATAAAACCCGTGCTCCATAGAAAGACGAAGATGACTGGCATCGCCTTTATAAACAAGCCGTCTGGAGGCTGGCAGGTATTATCTGTCATGGTACATGCGGGGCCGTGATCAGGAATT
>CALEMG010000016.1 GCA_937910835.1 uncultured Alphaproteobacteria bacterium
CTGCTGGATGCCGATCTCTTTCAAGGCATTGGCAAAGCGATTGATCTCATCACTTAATGCCTGATAGCTATGATTGCCCGATCTATCGATGACGGCGGTTTTTTGCCCCCTGCCGGACGTTATGTTGTGGTCGATCAGATCTACGGCTGCATTAAAAACTTCCGCCGTTTCGGCATTGCTCGACATTGCATTCCTCCCAGAATGAAAAGCGCTTCATGTTTTAGTTATGCGCTTTTGTGATTTATTGTCTTCCCGATCTTATTATCTCCTCAAACTTAACGGCAAGCTTCTCCCGTCAGTTTGCGTTATGCCGCATTCAGAATTTCAAGCCATTCTTCCGCCCATTCTCCGGCTTGATCCTCCGGCAGCTCTCCTGAGGAGGCGTCGTGACGCATGATCTCTCCGACACGGATTGCGCCAAACTTTTTAAGGACCGCATCAAACAGGTTTCCCGCATTGCAGAATGTCTGATTGTAGGTCAGATCCCCAAGCGCGAAGACGCCATATTTGATGCCGGATAAATCCGGTGCTGCAATAGAGAGATTATCAACGAAGGCTTGACCATTATCCGGGATATCCCCCTGCCCATAAGTCGATGTGCAGATGATATAGGTGGAGTCGCTATTTAGAACGCTAACATCCAAATCGTCCATCATCAGGATTTCTGTATCCTCTCCCTTGGCCGATAGCGCGTCCGCTATTTCCTCGGCGACAAGCTCGGCTGTTCCGGTCATGGTGCTGACAAGAATTTTTATCTGCTCGGCCAATGTTGCTTTTCTCCAAAAAGAACTACTCAAAAGACGGAATAGGAAATATAATGCATTTTGTCCAGCGGATAAAGTTCAATCAGCAGTGAGTTGTGACATGAGCAAGGCGACTTTTGAAGCCGAGCGGCGAGAAGATGATCAGGCGGAGGGTTTTCTATCGGCCCTTGGCGCCAATGTTCGTGCCCTGAGGGCGCAGCGGGGTATGACCCGCAAAATTCTTGCGCGGGATTCGGGTGTATCGGAGCGCTATCTTGCCAAGCTGGAGACCGGAGAGGGAAACGCGTCCATGCTCGTGCTGCGGCAGATTGCCGAAGCCATGGATACGACACTTGTTGATCTGGTGTCGGTCGGTGCGGAGTTTAGCGCGGAAATGCGGGAGCTTTACAGGCTTGGACGGCGGTTGTCGCCGGAGCAACTTGCCGCGGTCATTGCCGTTGCCCAACAACGTCTAGCCAAGTCGGAAGGGGCGGCGAAGGGGCGGCGTATTTCCCTGATCGGCCTTCGTGGGGCCGGAAAATCAACGCTTGGCCCGCTTCTCGCAGAAAGGCTTGGCTTTCGTTTTATCGAGTTGAACAAAGTCATTGAAAAAGAATTCGGGGCCAGCCTTGACGAAATTTTTGCGCTGGCGGGGCAGCCCTCTTTTCGCAGGTGGGAGCGGCGCTGCTTGACGGATATCGTTACCAAGCAGGATGATGTTGTTATCGCTACGGGGGGCAGCATTGTTGTCGATGAGCAGACGCTCTCTCTGCTGCTCGGCAGGACCCATGTTATCTGGCTGCGGGCGAAACCTGAGGAGCATATGGCGAGAGTTATCGCGCAAGGCGATATGCGTCCCATGGCGAACAGCCGAGAGGCAATGACCGACCTGAAGCAAATACTGTCAGCAAGGGCACCGCTTTATCGCCGCGCGGATGCAAGTTGTGACACTTCTGGCAGGGAAGTTACGGAAAGTCTTCTGAATCTGGAACAGGTAACTGCGGGTCTGCTGTCAGGCGATATGTAGTAAATTGCTTGACATGCACTAAAGTGCACTTATTCTATTCGTGTTTTCATGTACTCCGATTGGCAACTCTATGATCACGTTTGACAGGCATCCTGATAACTACCGCCATTGGCAGCTTTCTGTCGATGATGATATCGCCACCTTAACACTGGCAGTGGACGAAGATAGCGGGCTGGTGCCTGGATATCAGCTCAAGCTCAATTCTTATGATCTCGGGGTTGATATTGAACTTAATGATGCATTGCAACGCCTCCGGTTTGAATATCCCACTGTTCGTACCGTCATTATTACAAGCGGGCTGGAGAAGATGTTCTGCGCGGGTGCCAATATCTATATGTTGGGCACCTCCTCTCATGGTTGGAAGGTGAATTTTTGCAAATTCACGAATGAAACCCGCAATGGCATTGAAGATTCCAGCCGACATTCCGGGATAAAATTTCTAGCGGCCTGCAATGGTACGACAGCCGGTGGTGGGTATGAGCTTGCGCTCGCCTGTGATGAAATATTCCTGATCGATGACCGTTCCAGTGCGGTCAGCTTGCCGGAAGTGCCGCTTCTCGGCGTATTGCCAGGCACGGGCGGACTTACCCGCCTCACGGACAAGCGCAAAATGCGGCATGACCTTGCCGATGTGTTTTGTACCAACCCGGACGGCGTGCGCGGGCGTCGCGCGAAAGAGTGGCGATTGGTGGATGAAGTGGTACCGCGAAATAACTTTGATGAAAAGGTAAAGGCGCGCGCAAAAGAACTCACGGCGGGTAGTACCCGACCGGTAGAGGCATCGGGTGTTAAACTGACACCATTGGACCGGCAGATTGACGAATACGGCTATCATTACCGGCATGTCGATGCCGTACTGGATGAGGAGGCAGGGGTCGCGACAATTACAGTCACCTCCTCGGATGCGGACATTCCAGAGACACTCGCCGATATTCATGCGGCTGGTGCGAACTGGTGGCCCTTCGCCATGGCGCGGGAACTTGACGATGCAATCCTGATGCTGCGTACCAATAATGAGGAAATCGGAACATTTCTCCTGAAAACGCGCGGTGAAATCGAGAATGTGTTGAAAGTCGATACTATTCTTGCGGAACAACAGGATGATTGGTCTGTTCGGGAGGTGATTGGAATGCTCCGCCGAACTCTGGCGCGCCTCGATGTTTCCTCCCGCAGTCTTTTTGCGCTCATTGAAGAAGGTTCCTGCTTTGCGGGTACTCTCTATGAACTCGCCCTCGCCGCAGATCGCACTTACATGCTCGATATCGCGGAAGATGACGGTAATCCCCCTTACATCGCCTTGAGCCCGATGAATTTCGGTGCCTATGAAGCCGTGAATGGAACAACCCGGCTCGCTCACCGTTTTTATGAAGACGGCGCAGTTCTCAATATTTTGAAGCAGCAGAGCGGGATGCATATTGATGCGGTTGAAGCGGAGGAAAAGGGGCTTGTCACCTTCATTCCCGATGACATCGATTGGGATGAGGAAATCCGGCTTTTGATCGAAGAGAGAGCGAGTCTATCACCGGATGCACTCACCGGGCTTGAAGCGAACTTGCGATTTGGCGGTCCGGAGACAGCGGCAACGAAGATTTTCGGGCGGTTGTCAGCCTGGCAGAACTGGATATTCAATCGACCAAATGCCGTTGGCGAAAAAGGTGCTCTTAAGCTATTCGGCAGCGGCACCAAAGCAGAATTCGACAAAAGGAGAGTTTAAAATGGCGATCAATTACCAGGAACGAATCCCGAATAATGTCGACCTTGGCAATGACCGCCGTCTGCAACGGGCGCTGGAACATTGGCAGCCCCGGTTTCTTGACTGGTGGCAGGAACTAGGGCCGGAAGGATTTCAGACGAGCGATGTTTATCTTCGGACGGCGACGTCCGTTGATGCAAAAGGCTGGGCTACTTTCGGTGCGGTGAAGATGCCGGAATATCGCTGGGGCATTTTTCTCGCTGATCAGGAAAAGGATCGCACCATCGGTTTCGGCGATGATTTTGGTAAGCCGGTTTGGCAACAGGTGCCGGGTGAGTACCGCTCGATCCTCCGCCGTTTGATTGTAACACAGGGTGATACTGAACCCGCGTCTGTAGAGCAGCAACGCCTGCTTGGGCAGACATGCCCGTCGCTCTTTGATTTGCGCAACCTCTTTCAGGTCAATGTGGAGGAGGGGCGACATCTGTGGGCGATGGTTTATCTGCTGCATGCCTATTTTGGCCGCGACGGGCGCGAGGAAGCGGAAGATCTTTTGATGCGTCATTCAGGCAGCGAAGATAACCCTCGTATTCTTGGCACGTTCAATGAGCCCATCAGTGAATGGCTCTCCTTTTTTATGTTCACCTATTTCACGGATCGCGACGGGAAGTATCAGCTAAAATGCCTAGCCGAATCCTCCTTTGACCCGCTTGCGCGCACCTGCCAGTTCATGCTGACGGAAGAGGCGCACCATATGTATGTCGGGGAAACGGGGATCACCCGGATTATCAAGCGTACGCTTGAAAAAATGACAGAGCTAAAAACCGATGACCCGGCGGTCTTGCGAAAAGCAGGTGTTATTGATCTGCCGACCCTGCAACGTTTCGTGAATTTTTGGTTCTCTTCCTGCATGGATCTGTTCGGCGCGGAAATTTCCTCTAATGCGGCGATTAGTTTCGCGAATGGCATTAAGGGCCGTCCGGATGAACGGGCGTTTGAGGATCATGTCGAGCGGGACACCAGTCTAAAGATAGAGAAGCCCGATGACGCCGGCGGCGTGCACATGGAAGAGATTACAGTTCGCAGCGCCATTAATGACCAAGTCCGGTTAGCCTATATAAAGGACTGCATGGTCGGGGTGACCCGTTGGAACCGCCTGATAAAGAAAGCCGGATTTGATTTCACGATTGAACTGCCGTCAAGCCGGTTCCGCCGAAAAATCGGCTTTTGGTCAGATGTTGTCACCGATCCGACAGGATCCATTATTTCTAAGGAAGAGTTTGACTGCCGCCATGACGAATTCCTGCCGTCGGATAGCGATCGTGCCTATATCCATAGTCTGATGCAGCAGGTGATTGAGCCCGGCAAGATGGCTGGCTGGATCGCCGCACCTGATCGCGGCATTAACAGTATGCCGGTCGACTATGAGTATGTGAATTTGCAATAGGTCAGATTTTGGTGCTGAGGGTTAAATACTACCCTCAGTCGCGATCACCAGAATGCGCGCAGGCGTTAGCGGGACAGCTTTATGCTCATCGCCGGATTCAGCGTGGAAAATATCACCGGGCGAAAGCGGCAGAATCCTTTCTTGGCCTGCCTCGCGTATATGCATATCGACCTTGCCATCTAACAGAACGAATACTTCCGGCCCGTCATTCACATGCCAAATATAGGGTTCGTCCGTCCAATGCAGGCGAATGGTGGCGTTCGATATCTTCTCGATATCAAGTGCATCCCACGCTTTTTTGCCCTCAAAATCAGTTGGTTTGATTAGGTGCATTTCGACTTCCTAACTGCAAATTTTTCTCTTGATCAAAATCTAACCTATTTTTCACTTATGCATAAATAGGCCGCGTGGATTTCTCCTAAAGCTATTTGGGCGCTAAAACCGGTCGTGTTGAAATAGTGCTCGGTCGTTCTTTCACTTGGTCCCACCATTGGCTCAGCTTCGGGTAATTTCGAAACATGTCCGCACCTTCAGGCGCCATATGAAAATAATCAATCATCGGAATCAAATCCGCATCGGCGAGTGAGTAATAGGCGGCGGCAACATATCCTCTATCGCTTACTAGTTTTTCAAGGGCGGCAAGTACAGGTTCGCTTTCGTTAAGCCCCTCGCTCAGGATAGCTTTATCTGTCTCCTCCCCGAAAGCGGGGTTGAAAGCCCTCTCAGAGAAGACCTTCCTGACAAGAGGCTGATAACCGTAGCTGTCAATAATTGCCATGACTTGTCGCATTCTGGCACGTTCTGCTGTTGTTTCAGGCTGCAACGAGAGGCCATCAAAAGCCTCGTCAAGATACTGCGTGATTGCGCATGTCTCATACAGAGTAAAATTCCCATGGCGGATGGCAGGCACGCGCTTAAAGGGATGAATGTCGAGATAGCTATCCGGCAGATCTTCCGCAAATGGATTGATCTCATGGGTATCAAATGCGATTCCCTTTTCCTGCAGGACAATCCTGACTATTCGGGCGTAAACACTGAATTTGAAACTGAATAGTTCGACATTTTTATCGGGCATTTGGGCAACTTGCTGATATCTTTCGTTCGATACATACCATCTTGCGCCGACCAATGCCCTAAACACAAGCGAAGTTGCCACTTTTCTCTTGCACTCGCAGGCCGTCTCGGCGATAAGGCGGCACCTTTTATGGTATGGCACTGAAGGAGGCATTCGCGGGAAATATGCTCGAGGATGGAAACACGGCAATTGCACCAGCTGCGACGGAAGAAGATCGGCTCGATTATTTTGTTCATAAGGATGGGCTGACCTTCGCAGGCACCCATCTGATTGTCGACCTCTGGAAGGGCGAAGGTTTCAACGATCCGGTGTTGATCGAGGAAACGCTGCGCCTTGCGATTGATGCGGCTGGGGCGACTTTGCTGCATTTTCATATTCATGCGTTTGAACCTGACGGCCTTTCTGGTGTTGCGGTGCTTGCCGAAAGCCATATCAGCTTTCATAGCTGGCCAGAGCGTGGCTTCATGGCGCTCGATATCTTTAT
>CALEMG010000017.1 GCA_937910835.1 uncultured Alphaproteobacteria bacterium
GGGTCATTTACAGACAGGCAGACGATATCGTTCACGCCTTTTGCCGTCAAATTCGCCGTATTATCCACAAATCCGGGCAGATGCTTAGCCGAGCAGGTAGGCGTATAGGCGCCAGGCACTGCAAACAAAGCAACCTTCTTGCCGCCAAAGAGATCCGCCGTTGACACTTTCGCCGGCCCCTTTTCAGTCATCATCATTAGTTCGGCATTTGGAAGTTTGTCACCAACTGATATCGTCATTTCTGTTCCCTATTCTTGATTAGTCGCGTCATCTCGCCAGATAACCTTATCATAATGATGTAGGCAAAAATAAAAAATTTGAATTACAACTGCCCGCATTTTTAATCGACGCGAAGATGCTTTTCACCGGCAATGTCGTTATCAAAGACTGTGATCGTGATATCCTGATCCGGCATCCGGTCCGATTTCGCGGGAAGATGTCCTTCAAGTTCGAAAACCACTTGCCTACGATTCGTCGATAGCGATGTGGAGAGCAGATTGAAATATGCGCCTTCCTTTCCCTCAACAATGATGGATGGCTCATCTAAAGGCTGCGTTGACGTCGCCGTAACTGTAAACCGTCGATCATCTTTGCTGCTTGCCATCACTTCCGTCAGAATAGAACTTTCTGACCCGATCTCGTCAGGTGCGCGGCGGGCGAAAGCCGCAATAGTGGCGGCCTCTTCCGTGGTTCCTGCACTTTGCGTATCGAGAGAGAGGGCAAACTCATGCGTATAGGGAATGCAAACATCTTCACAAATGCCGAGTTGAAGACGAAGCTTCAAATCAAGCGGCTCTCCCGGATTTTGCAACGTGATATCAATAGGGAAGACAACTTCATTCTGATAACCCCAGCTTGAGAAACCATAGGCCTCAAACTGTTCCGGCAAAGGCCATAGAATTTCCGCTGACTTCAAGTTTTCAGACCCACTCCAGTCCAGCTGCGGGGGAATTCCCGCATCCCCGGGGCTGCGCCAATATGTCTTCCAACCGGGCGCCAACTTGATTTGAAGGCCAATACGAAGAGAATCGAGCCTCTTCACTCCCTCAACCGCAGACACCAGACGTAGCCTCGATTGATCCGTATTGATCCAGTTTGTTGCTGTCTCAGCCCTCAGCGAAAGGCTAACGCCAATCACAAGAGAGGCGAAAATACCGCAGAAATATCCAAAATTCAGTAATCTCATTCAGAATTAGCCTTCTGCCTTACAATGGATTAATCACCACATATATAAAACAATATTAAGGGTTGATATGTCACAATCACGTCATGAGGACATTTGACGGCTGGGATTCTTTTTAAGCAGATACATATTTATATTATGACCGCAAATACAATTGATACAGGCTATTTGGATGGAAAACTTCTGGTTGCGATGCCAAGCATGGGCGACCCGCGCTTTAAAAAAGCCGTCATTCTGCTTTGTGCCCATTCAGAATCGGGAGCGATGGGCATCCTGCTCAATCGCTCTCTTGACGCCTTAAGTTTCGAGGATTTGCTTGAGCAGCTCGAAATTCCGAAAGTGGAGGAAGCCCGCCATATCGAAATTCATTTCGGTGGCCCTGTCGATACCGAGCGGGGTTTCGTTGTTCATTCCACCGACCTTCTTTACGACACAACTCTGGTGATCGACGATGAAATGGCACTGACCGCGACCGTTGATATGTTGAAAACCATTGCTGGCGGCAGTGGACCGGAGAGCAGCTTTCTCGCCCTTGGATACTCCGGATGGGGACCGGGCCAGCTTGAGCAGGAAATTCAGGAGAATGGATGGCTGGTCGTTGATCCGGACGTGGATATTGTTTTTGGACCCGAATTAGAGACAAAGTGGGAAGTTGCCATACATAAACTCGGCGTAGATCCCTCTCTCCTATCCGGTGATATGGGGCATGCTTGATTTTCGCGTTTAACGCGATGAAACCGGGTCTGTATTTAAAATAGCGTACAGCAGATGGTCATGCCAAACGCCGTTAATACAAAGATACTCACGCGCCAGCCCTTCCTTGATAAAGCCAACCTTTTCCAGCACACGGGAGCTTGGAATATTTGATGGCAGGCAAGCAGCCTCAACCCGCCGCAACCCGAATTCGCTGAACAAAACCGGCATCAGACCGCAAAGCGCCTCATACATGTAACCTTGACGTGCGTGGCGTTGGCCCGTCCAATACCCGACTGTGCCAGTCTGTGCAACGCCGCGACGGATTTGGCCAAGCGTGATGCCGCCAATCAGATCACGGTTTTCACGATTAAAGATGAAGAATGCCTGCCCTATATCCTCCTTGACATCCCTCGCATAACGTCGAAGTCGAGCCTTGAAACTTGCCTTGGAGAGAGAATCAACTGTCCAGACCGGCTCCCAGGGCACAAGAAAGTCGCGGCTGTCTGCTCTGAGTTCTGCCCATGCCTCCCAGTCTGAAAGCTTCGGGGGCCTGAGTATCAGCCGTTCAGTCACCACCCGGGGTCCGCTTCCCATCAATGACAACTTTTCCAACACGCGACGCGGACCGCCTTGGTGTTCCTACATTAACTGAATCTTGCCGCGATCCGTTCAAACGAATCAAGATTTTTTAGCGGGCCGAGCGCTGCAATGCTGGGCGTAACCCCAAAAAACAGCTTTCCGGCGAGATTTTGCGTTGCTTCAACTGTTACCGCATCAATACTTTCGGAAATTTCCGATGTTGGCAGAACCCGTCCATAAATCAATATTTGCCGTGCATGAACCTCCGAGCGTGAGGCCGGGCTCTCCATCCCCATCAGAAGAGAAGCCTTCAACTGAGCCTTTGCCCGCTCGACTTCGGCCTGCTGTATCCCATCGCTTGCCCGCAGCAGTTCGTCAGTCAGCATATGGCTCAATTCTTTTATGTGCTCTTCCCCCGTTCCGGCATAGACAGAAAAAGTTCCTGTATCCGCAAAGGAGGAGGAAAAACTGAATACTGAATAGCAAAGTCCCCGCTTCTCCCGGATCTCCTGAAAAAGCCGAGAGGACATGCCCCCGCCGAGCAGCCCAGAGAGAACCTGCGCTGTATAATAATCCTCATCCGTGTAGGAGATGCCCGGTACCGACAGGGCATAATGAACCTGCTCCAAGTCTCTCTCCTCACGAAATTCACCGCCCATATAGTGGGCGGGAGCCATGCCGGTTTCCCCATTCGCCGCTAATCCGTCAAAAGCCTTTTCCGCAAGCGCAACAAGCCTGTCGTGATCAACCGCGCCGGAAGCGCTTAACACCATTTTAGGCGCCAGGTAATGGCTTTTCATATAACCCGCGATCATTGACCTATCGAAGCCGCGTACCTTCCCGACGGTCCCGAGAATGGATCGCCCAATGGGCTGATCCGGAAAGGATGTCTCCTGAAGATGATCGAAAATAATATCGTCAGGCGTATCATATGTCTGACCGATTTCCTGGACGATCACCTCTTTCTCGCGGGTAATTTCCGTTTGATCAAAGCTAGAATGCAGCAATAAATCTCCCAGAATATCCACTGCGAGCGGCACATCATCTTTCAGGACCCGGGCAAAGTAAGCGGTTTGATCCCGACTTGTATAGGCATTCAGATGCCCGCCAACGGATTCAATCAGTTCGGCAATTTGAAGCGCGCTTCGCTTGGCGGTGCCTTTAAACGCCATGTGCTCAAGTACATGGGATATCCCGTTTTCCTCAGCCGTCTCATGACGAGCCCCGGTATCGACCCAAACCCCCACAGCGGCCGTTTCCAGGCCCCGCATGGGATCTGAAATGACACGCAAACCATTCTTGAGAGTGGTAACTTTAACGTCCATAAATTTTCCGATCTAAGCCGCGCTTAGTATGCGCGCCCGTTCCTTAATAAAGGATTTTACCGTACCGATATCATTTGGTAAATCGACCAGCCGTTCGTCCCGCTCGAACAGATCGATCATATGCTTTGGCAGTTGGGGACGCTCCCCTGTTGCTTTTTCAACTGCATCGGGGAACTTGGCCGGATGAGCTGTCGATAAGGTCACCAGAGGGACATCCTTGTCTATTCGGCATTTTTCACCAACAGCGAGGCCGACTGCTGTATGAGGGTCGACCAGTTTCGTGCTCTCATCCAGTGTCCGGCGGATCGTGGCAAGGGTTTCTTCCTCATCACAGCGGTCCGCGGCGAAGATGCTTTCATTCAGTTGCGACATATTCACGGAAAATCTGCCTTCGCTGTCGAGCCGACCCATCAAGTCGGCAATCGCCTCACCATCGCGACCGTATAGATCCGCCAGGAAGCGCTCAAAATTACTGGAAACCTGAATATCCATGCTCGGGCTGATGGTCGGATCAACGCCGGATTTACGGTATTCGCCGCTGTTAAAGAAGCGAGACAGAATATCGTTGCGGTTGGTGGCGACAATCAGTTGATCGATCGGCAGTCCCATTTTACTCGCCGCATAGCCAGCATAGACATCGCCAAAGTTCCCGCTTGGAACAGAGAAGGATATGGGCCGCGACGGCGCCCCGAGGCTGACACTGACGGTAAAGTAATAGACGATCTGCGCCATCACCCGCGCCCAGTTGATCGAATTGACGGCGGAAACTGCCAGACTGTCACGAAACTCATGGTCATTGAACATAGCCTTGACCATGGCCTGACAATCATCGAAATCACCTTCTATAGCGATATTATGGACATTTGAATCCTGTACTGTTGTCATCTGGCGTCGCTGAACTTCAGACACCCGGCCTTTGGGATGGAGAATGAAGATATCCACCGCTTCCCGACCTCGACATGCTTCGATCGCTGCGGAGCCAGTATCCCCAGAGGTGGCGCCGACAATCGTCACACGCTTGCCCTCCCGCGCGAGCAGATGGTCATAGAGCAGTCCAAGAAGCTGCAAGGCCAAATCTTTAAAGGCGAGCGTTGGCCCGTGATAAAGCTCCATCAGGAATTCATTGCTGCCAAGCTGACTGACGGGCACAACGGCTTTATGAGAGAAGTTCGCGTAAGCCTTTTCCGTCATCTTCCGGAAGTCGGCCTCATCAACGCAGTCACCCAGAAATGGCTGCAGCAGGAATGCTGCCGCTTCCGCATAGGACATACCGGCAAGGCTTCGAATATCGTCCTTTGAAAACTGCGGCCAGCTTTCCGGCAGATAGAGGCCACCATCCCGCGCCAGACCGGTCAGGACCACTTCCTCAAAATTCAATACCGGCGCTTTACCGCGGGTGCTGATATATCGCACTTTAACACTCCTCAGACCAATCAGATGGCGGGTGAGAGTAACCATATGCGGTGCCGATGTGCAAGCCCGTATATGCCCGCTCACCCTCACGCAGAATATTGCTTATGACAGGTAGCGATTCCGCAAATGCGCTTTAAAGGCGTCGGCGGTCAATGGCGCGCTGGTCGCAGACTGAATAATGCTTTCTGTCGATTGTGAACTTCCGCAGGAATGGATGTTACTCCGTAACCAGTCGAGCAAAGGCGCGAATTCCCCCGCCCGGATTTTGTTCGTGAAATCCGGAATTTTTGCCGCTGCAGTACGATAGATTTGCGCCGCCGCCATTGCACCCAGAGTATAGGTCGGGAAATAGCCGATAGCCCCGCTTGGCCAATGAATATCCTGAAGGCAGCCAAGCCGGTCATTCGGCGGCGTTATCCCAAGGGTATTACGCACCTCTCTGTTCCAAGCGGCGGGCAAATCCTCCACCGCGAGATCCCCAGAAAGCAGCGCCTTCTCCAGCCGGTATCGCAAGATGACATGAAGAGGATATGTCACTTCATCCGCATCGACGCGGATATAGCCGGGCTCGACTTTCAGGTAGAGCCGCTCAATGTTTTCAATTTCCCAAGCGGGGCCGCTGCCCGCGAAAGCCGCTCTTATCCGGGGCAAGGCGAAGGCAAGAAAATCCGCGCTGCGGGAAAGCTGCATCTCAATGAGGAGCGACTGGCTTTCATGGAGCGCCATTCCCCGCGCCACGCCGACCGGCTGGCTGCGCCATTTCTTCGGAAGCCCCTGCTCATAAAGAGCATGACCGGTTTCATGCAGGGCCCCCATCAGACTCTGTGTAAAATCATCGGTCTCATACCGGGTAGTCAGCCG
>CALEMG010000018.1 GCA_937910835.1 uncultured Alphaproteobacteria bacterium
AACCGCGCGTTACCGATTTAAGCCGGTCATAGAAATCGAACACAACCTCGTTGAGGGGTAGTTTATAGACCACCATAGCCCGGGTTCCGGCATAGGTAAGATCAGCCTGCACACCGCGCTTATCCTCACATAGCTTCAAGACCTGCCCGAGATATTCGTCAGGCACCATTATCGTCGCCTTGATCCAGGGTTCCTCTATCCGGTCGATCTGCATCACGTCCGGCATATCCGCCGGATTATGCATTTCAACCAGCGTACCGTTACGCATATAAAGGTGATAGACAACGGAGGGCGCAGTTGTGATCAGGTCCAGGTCAAACTCCCGCTCCAGTCGCTCCTGAATGATTTCAAGATGCAAGAGGCCGAGGAAGCCACAGCGAAAGCCAAACCCCAAGGCGGCGGAGGTTTCTGCCTCAAACGAAAAGCTGGCGTCATTCAGGCGCAGCTTGCCAAGGCTCGACTTAAGTTCCGTAAAGTCAGCGGCATCAATCGGGAAAAGACCGCAGAAACCGACCGGCTGGTTCGGCTTGAACCCCGGCAGTGGCTCTGTCGCGGGTTTTCGCTCGTCTGTAATCGTGTCGCCGACTTTGGTATCCGCGACTTCCTTGATCGCCGCCGTCATGAAGCCGATTTCACCGGGGCCGAGCTCATCAACCACCAGTCCTTTCGGCGTAAAAACGCCGACACGGTCGACAAGATAACTTGCGCCTGTCTCCATCATGCGAATTTTCTGCCCCTTCTTGATAACGCCTTCACGCACCCGGAACAGAACCACAACACCAAGATAGGCATCATACCAACTATCAATCAGCTGGGCGCGCAGCGGTGCATTGCGATCACCAATGGGCGGCGGAATATGGGCGACCACCGCCTCCAAGACTTCATCCACACCTTTACCGGTTTTCGCGGAAATCGGGATTGCGCCGCTCGCGTCAATACCAATGACCTCTTCGATTTGCTCCACAACACGATCCACGTCGGCCGCAGGCAAATCGACCTTGTTTAGAACAGGGATAATCTCGTGATTAACCTCAATCGCCTGATAGACGTTGGCCAGTGTCTGTGCCTCAACCCCTTGGCTGGCATCGACAACAAGGACCGATCCTTCGCAGGCAGAAAGCGAGCGGTTCACCTCATAGGCGAAGTCGACATGGCCTGGTGTATCGATCAGGTTGAGGGTATAGGTCTCACCATCCTTGGCATTATAGAGAAGGCGCACCGTCTGGGCCTTGATGGTGATACCGCGCTCGCGCTCAATATCCATGCTGTCCAGCACTTGCTGATGCATCTCGCGATCATCAAGGCCGCCGCACATCTGGATCAGGCGATCGGCCAGCGTCGACTTCCCATGATCGATATGGGCGATGATCGAGAAATTACGAATTTTATCGAGGTCGGTCATTGAAGCCCTTTTAATTCTGGAATTCTGATCTTCCAACTAGCAGGTTTGCCGTTAATTTCAATCGCTAACTTATTGACGGTAGGACGACATCAGAAAAGCTGCCTTTGTCCGACGGAATTTTCATGATGCCGGAGCAGCTAAAGACCGTTTTCTCATCGGCCGTCAGGATACAGTTAGCAAAAATCAGGGACCGGGTCTGCTTGACCAGCTGTGTACGCCCCTCCAGCCAGGCGCCATTCGGCGCAGGAGAGACAAAATCACAGGACATCTGGACAGTCGGCAAAAACTTGCGGACATCTGTCAAAGCCTGCGCCCCAATCCCCAATTGCATATCTGCAAAAGTCATCAACATGCCGCCATGGCAAATATTTGCCGGATTGCAATGTTTCGACTCGATCCGGAGCCCAAGGTAAGCGTCACCGTCCGACAGCTTGATCATGAGCGGTCCGGTGATCTCGATAAATCCCATTGTGCCCTATTCAGTGTCAGCGCAGCCTATTGCCGCAAACTGCCGCCCGTTGCTTTCTCGATATTGCCGATAACTTTCGCCGCAACTGCATCAATTTCCTCTTCCGTCAGGGTTTTGTCCGTTGGCTGAAGGCGAACGGAAAGTGCAACTGATTTCCGACCCGCCGTAATCCGGTCCCCTTGGTAGATATCAAAAATTGACACATCGGTGATCAGCTTCTTGTCACTGCCGCGCGCCGCACGAATAATCGTATCGGCGGTAACATCCACATCCACCTCAAAAGCGAAATCCCGCTCAACGAACTGATAGTCGGAGACAACCAGAGGCGCACGTGCCGTTTCCGTCGACTTCGGAAGCGGTATATTATCGAGGTAAATCTCAAAGCCGACGATCGGCCCTTTCACTTTCATGGCCTCCAGCACGCGGGGGTGAATTTCCCCGAACGCGGCAAGTCGGTTCTTAGGGCCAAGTTGCATCACGCCGGACCGTCCAGGATGATACCAATCCGGCGCACCCGTCACGACTTGAACCGAATTCGCTGGCCCGCCCACAGCCTCCAGCAGCGCAAGGGCATCCGCCTTCGCATCATAGGCATCAAACTTGCGCCCACTGCCAGCCCAGTGACGCGATGATGTTTGCCCCCCGCGAATACCGCCGGCAACCATCACCTGCCCTTCAGGCTGATCGGAATGATACTCCGATCCCACCTCAAAAAGGGAGACATCCGCGAAACCGCGCGCATGGTTTCGTCCCGCCGCCGCAATCAGGTTCGGCAGCAAGGACGGTCGCATAGCATCCAGATCGGCACTGATCGGATTAACGAGAACAATCTCATCCGGAACGCCACCGAACAGATCCGCATGGATCCGTGGCAGGAACGACCAGGTTACTGCTTCCATCATGCCACGATTCGCCAACGCGCGCTTCGCGATGCGGACCCGACGCTGTTTTGCATTCACTGCAGGTTTTGCAACCGCATTCTCCGTCGGCAAAGCTACGGGTTCGATATTGTCGTAGCCATGCATCCGGAGGACTTCCTCCACAAGATCTGCTTCGCCGTCCACATCCATGCGCCAGGATGGCACTGTCGTCTTGATCACATCATCTGAGTCTTCAGGCGCAAACCCCAGTTTATCCAGGATTGTCACCATCTCCTCGACCTGAATTTCAATTCCGCCAAGTTCCTTGATGCGAGCCTTGCGAAGTTCCACCGATTTCTGCCAGTCCGGACCATTACCCGCGATCACGACATCGCTGGGCTCCCCGCCGCAGAGCTCCATAACGAGGCGCGTCGCAATTTCCATTGCCGGTTCGACAAAGGCCGGATCGACGCCGCGTTCGAAGCGATAGCGCGCATCGGATTCAATACCAAGCTTACGCCCGGTTATCGCAACACTGATCGGATCGAACAACGCCGCCTCTATAAAGACATTCGTTGTCTCTTCAGAGCAGCCGCTCAACTCCCCGCCCATGATACCGCCGATGCCTAACGCGTTTGCATCATCAGCAATGACACAAGCATCTCCGTCCAGCTTGTATTCCTCACCGTCGAGAGCGAGCAAGGTTTCACCAGCCGTCGCGAGGCGCGCCTGAATATCGCCCTTCACCTTATCCGCATCGAACACATGGAGCGGACGGCCCAAATCGAAGGTGACAAGGTTCGTGATATCGACCAGTGCAGAGATAGGCCGGAGCCCAATTGCACGGAGCTTGTCCTGAAGCCATTTCGGACTCGGACCATTCTTGACGCCCCGTACATACCGCCCAACGAATTTAGAACAGGGTAACGGATCAACATTCTCAAAGTTGACTTTAACCCCGATCGGGCTTTCAAATTTTCCGTCAACCGAGCTGGTATCCAGCGATTTGAGCGTACCGAAACCACTCGCGGCGAGATCGCGCGCAATTCCATAGACACCGAGCGCATCCTGATGGTTAGGCGTAATCGCAATTTCCACAACCGGATCATCTAGACCGGCATGAGACGCGAAAGACTCGCCAATCTCTGTATCCTCCGGCATATCAATAATGCCGTCCTGCTAATCGGAAAAGCCCATC
>CALEMG010000019.1 GCA_937910835.1 uncultured Alphaproteobacteria bacterium
AAGAGCCGCCGTTCGGATATATGCTGTATATTACTGAAATACCCGAAATCGGTTGCGGTGGCGATACCTGCTTTATGAACGCCTACGAAGGCTATGAAGCGCTCTCTCCCACAATGAAAAACTTTCTCGAAGGTCTGGATGCTGTGCATGATGGCGCCAAGCCCTATACCGGAGGTTATGGGATATCGCCACCGGATGAGGGTTGGCCCCAATCGGTCCATCCGGTCATCGTAAGTCATCCGGAAAGCGGCCGCAAAGTCCTTTACGTTAATCGCGGTTTCACAACGCAGATCAACGGATTGCTGCCAAATGAGAGTGATGGGCTGCTGGAGATGTTGTGGCGGCATATGGAATCTAATCCGTCATTTCAATGCCGCGTGCAATGGGCACCTAACACCCTGACTTTCTGGGATAATCGGTGCGTTCAACATCATGCTGTATGGGACTACTATCCATTTTCGCGAACAGGTACGCGTGTATCAATCGTCGGTGGCCGTCCATCGCGATAGGGGGAGCGTTGGCGGGCGTTCAACGAAGCGCCCGCCAATTTTCTAAGAATAACAAAAATACTCTGCTAATCGCGGGCTGAATAGCATAAGCGTCAGACTATGGGAGGGACTGAGGTTGAGCTGGACTTTTAAAATATTCATTGGTGTATTTGGCTTTGGCTTGGCCGTGCAATCAATCTATACGGCGGGTTTTGGTGTATGGGATCCCGTATTTCACCGCCCAATAATTCTCGCATTGGGCTTTACTTTGGCGGTCTTCGTATTTCCTCTTGTAAAGCTGTATCCGACGGACCAGCGGGCCGTTAGGCTGCTTTTCCTCGCAATTGACGCGGTTTTAGTCGCGGCTGTTATAAGTGCAGCCTATCTCTATATTGATGTCGGCGAAGAGCTGGAAAACGGATTGTTCGAGCTCGACGTTAAAGTCTATTATGTCGCATTCGCCGCCGTTCTCTCTTTATTGGAACTGACACGGCGGATATTTGGCCTGCCGCTTTTCCTGATCGGTTCCGCATGCCTGATCTACGTCCTTTTTGGTGAGTATCTGCCAAGTATTTTTCACCACGCCGGCTATGATGTTGTCACGGCGATGGAGGATATTTGGTTCACGACGACCGGTGTCTTTGGCCTGCCGATGGCAATTCTTCTCAATCTGGTCTTTATCTTTATTATTTTTGGTACGATCCTGGAAGGCACCGGCGCGGGCGAAGTGTTGCTTCGCGTTGCCTTTGCTGCAACGGGCCGAACCAGAGGTGGTCCGGCTCATGCCGCGATTATAGCCAGCGCCCTTTTTGGCACCATGTCCGGCAGCGTAATTGCCAATGTCGTCGGCACGGGGACGATGACAATTCCGATCATCAAGAAACGGGGATTTGCGGCGACATTTGCGGGCGCCGTCGAAGCAGCAGCCTCCACCGGTGGACAGATCATGCCTCCTGTCATGGGCGTTGCCGCCTTCATGATGGCGGAATTCACCGGTGTTTCGTACCTTTATATTATTATTGCAGCCGCAATACCTGCGATCTTTTATTATGCGAGCTTATTCATCGCTGTGTCCTTGGAAGCCCGACGTCTAGGGATTGAGCCCACGCCCGTTGCCGAGCGGATAAAACTCAACCGCAAGGACTATTTTTATTCGTTGACGTTTCTCGCACCAATCTCGGCGATTGTCACAATGCTTATCATGGGGCGGTCTCCCGCCATGGCCGGATTTGCAGCAACGATTACGACGGTGGTCGCCGCCTTCGTCCTTCCCGAATTTCGCGGCGATCCCATGCGTCTTTTTCGTTCTTTGATCAAGGCAGGGCAATCATGTTCGACGATACTGATCGCAGTCGGTACATTGGGAATAATAATCGGCGCCATGGATCTGACTGGCCTCGGCGTGCGTTTTGCGCAACTTGTTGGAGATGTCGCGGGTAACGGGCTCTTCCTCGCCCTTCTACTCACCATGGCGGCCTGTTTGTTCTTAGGCATGGGCATGCCGACAGTGCCGGCCTATATCATCGTTGTATTGGTACTCGGACCGGCAATATCAAAACTCGGGGTGCCGATTGTCGTAATTCATATGTTTGTGTTTTACTTTGGCGTGCTTTCAGCAATCACGCCTCCCGTGGCGCTCGCGGCTTATGCCGCGGCGCCTATCGCAAAAAGCAATCCGATGTTCACCGGGATAACTGCCGTCAGACTGGCCGTTATTGCCTTCATCATCCCCTTTGTATTTCTTTACAATCCGCAGCTCCTGATTATATCGGAGGCGACGGGAGGCAATTTTGAACCGGCGGTATTTGCCTGGATCGTGGTTCGTTTATCAATTGCACTATGGCTATTTACAACGGCGCTTGCAGCGGTTGATCGGTTCATTCTGGCTAAGTGGAGCCGTGTCCTTAGATTCGTGCTGGGCATCGGCCTTCTCCTTACAAACCCAACCCTTCAAATTATGGCTTTAATCGCCTCGATCACCTTGCTTTGTGGGCATCATTTCGCAGCAAAGCGCAAGATCGCTCAAACCAACTCTGCAGGCAGTCTTTAAGAACAACTTCAAAAAAAGGGAGAATAATTAAGTGACAAAAATATCAAAAAAAATATACAGCCTCCTCGGCGCTCTTGCGTTGGGAGTCGCATTTTCCAGCTCGGCGAATGCGGAAACTTTTTTCAAGATGGATACCGGTACGCCGGGATCTTCCGTTCATACTGTCGCCACAACTTTATCAACATTGGCCCACAAATATGCCGATGGCATCACCTTGCAGGTGTCGACAGGCAAAGCAGCGCCAAAATCGACAATCCAGGCCGGCGACGGGAAAGTGGATTTCTACACCATGGCGGCGTCAATCAACAATTGGCTCCTGACCGGGGAGAAGATGTTCAAAAACTATAAGAGTCACAAAGAAACGCATGACAAGCTGCGGGCCGTATTCTTCTTCCCCATTGGCGCCTATCAATTTGTCGTTTACGATGATTCAGGCATCAAGTCATTCCATGACCTGAAAGGTAAAAAAGTCTTTGCCGGACCGAAAGCCAGCGGGGCGGCAACCGTTGCGCGGGATATCATCGAAGGTGTGGCAGGATTGAAGCCTGATGAGGATTATGACGCCATTAGCCTCGATTGGAATTCCGCGATGCCGGCTTTTCAGGACCGCCAGGTAGACATGTATATGGCGCCGACATCTGTTCCCAGCGCTATCATCAATCAGGTTGCGCTAACAAATAAAATTAGACTGCTCGATGTTCCCGAAGATGCCATGAAAAGCCCGAAAATTGCTCAGCAACTTGCCGTCCCGGGACGCACGTTGGAAGTAATTCCCCCTGGCACTTATGGTGACAATCAGGTCAATACGGCGCCGGTTAATACCATTGGAGCCTTGGTTGGCATTGGCACGCAGGTAGGAGTCGATGATGATGCTGTCTATCGTTTGACGAAGGCTTTTTGGGAGCATATCGACGAACTTTATTCTGTTGCTGGCTGGACCAAGAAGATAAATCGAGATAGCGCCTTCAATCAAATGAATGTGCCATTACACAAAGGCGCGTATCGCTACTACAAGGAAGCCGGCTTCAATATTCCTGAGAATGTTATTCCCCCAGAAGCTAATTGAGAATGCTCAAATGGGCCGGCAGTAATATAAAAAGCCGCCGGCCCTTTTTCCTGTTTTCTCCCGATGAATTATCTGTATTCCATCGTTGGAATATCTTGCTTCAGGCAAGTTAGGTTTATCCGGTTCGTTCATGGCATCGGATTATTATAGCCCGACCTCCTCCTCTTGCACCTTGAAATGACCTTTTGTAACCGTGATTTTTTGCCCGCTCTTTACAAGCCCTGACGATTCCCAAGCCGTCAAAAGTCGCAATAGTCCAGGGCAATGCGACAACAATATTTACCGCGCAATATTGTTTATTGTATTCATACGCTCCAGATTAATGATGGTTGACAGCATCAATCGATCATGAGACCAGTCCTTCGGGTTTTGCATCAGAACGGATGTCGTAAACACAATTCCGATAACTGATATCGACGCAAGCGCGGATACCAATTTTGAGCCTTTATTTTCGCGCGCGCTCGTCATCATCAGAATACGTTTACGCAAAAGACTTCTTTTCGATTTATCAGAATCACACCTGTCAACAAGCGCAACCGAGGGCAATCGAGTTTGACGACTACGGATTGACTTGGATTGAGAACGGCTTGCTCTCAAAAGGCACTCACAATAAGCTCGAATGCCATAGGGTGAGCGATTGACGATAACCTGGTCACATGCATATTCTCGCAATCGCCGTACTTGGGCGCACCATACGTAATAAACAGGATTCCAGAAGAATAACGGTTTCAGCGCTTCCAGGAAAAATTCCCATTCAACGTCTTTTTGTCGAAAGTGCTGCAATTCATGCGTTATGGCAATTTTCAGGTCAAGTTGGCGCGTTAAAATTTCCTCGGGGACGACAATATATCGGCGTGTCAAACCACGTGTAGAATAAGGGATAGATATCTCATCACTCACCAAAATGTATATATTACCTATACGTTTTAATAGATAGCTATCTCTAATTTGAGCCCAAAGTCGATAACCTTGATACAGCAGTCGAGAAGCCAATACTGCGGAAATAACAGCAAATGTTCCGACCAGTATTTGAGCGACTAAAGATTTCAGACTTACTATCTCTCTCACTATTTCCTCACGGAGACCAAGCGCTGACTCCAATTGTTCAGCATCCATTTTAAAATTTCCGTTAAGGTAATTCGCAACAACAAGATCAGATATGTTGAGTGAGTTTTGCGACGTCCAACCGCTAAACAAATACACAAAAACCGGACATAAAATGATAACACCAATGCTGCCGTTGAGAAGAAACAGCTGCGTTCGAAAAGTACTTTTCAACCCAATATATGGAAATATTGCCAACGCCGTGGTCCATACTAAACAGGCCACCAATAGAAGTATATTGGCATCAATAAATACGTTAAGAACAGTTTCAGGTGTCATTTGTCCTCAGCCTTCTGTCGAGCAAATCCCTTATCTCCTGCAAGGCATCATCAGATAAATTTTCATCATCGACCAATCGCGCCACAAGCGATGAAGGTGTGTTATTGAATAATTTCGCCGATAAATGCTGCAAGGTTTTCGACTGGTAGTCAGCCTTATCGATGGTTGGAGAATAAACAAACGATTTTTCTGTTTTAACACTAACCAGAAATTTTTTCTGTTCCAGAATACGCATAATTGTCGATGCAGAAGTGTAGGCAAGCTCGCGCGGAGGCGACAAGTTATTCATGACTTCCCGAACGGTGCCTTTACCAATTGCCCAGACTGCATTCATAAACTCTAATTCCACTTCAGTTAGGAGAGAGTTATCTTTCTTTGGCCGCATCTAAAATATATCCACTAATAAAAAGAGAATTTATGACCTGGGCAATCTCTCCAAACCATTCAAAATATTTACATCACCTTTATACTAATATTTTAGTCGATAGGCAAATTTTCACACTTTACGAAAGCAAAAGATCCCCCAAAAAACAGCGATACCAATAGGCCACCAAAGCGGTTGCCCAAACAGACCGAGCCAAGCGAGGAATATATAAGCCGACCCCAACAGTGTTAAAAACAATCGATCACCACGAGTGGTTTTAAGTCCGAGAATCCCCCGTCGCTCACTTTGTCCCGGAGATCTGATTTCCAGCACAGTCAATAAACCCATCGCCGAAAACAGGGCGATAAAGCCTATTGCCGTGGGCCAGGTCCAAGCCATCCAACTTAACATGCTCGGCACTCCCCTTCCGTAGTTACGTGATTAATTCCGCTTCGCATCAAACTCTGCCCATCGCAAAACCCTTGGCAATATAATTGCGAACGAAATAGATGACGATTGCACCCGGAATAATCGTCAATGTCCCTGCTGCGGCAAGCAGACCAAGTTCATATCCGGCTGAAGAGGCAGTCTTGGTCATGGTCGCCGCAATCGGTTTTGCGGCAACAGCAGTTAATGTTTTTGCCAGCAATAATTCTACCCATGAGAACATGAAACAAAAAAATGCGGCAACACCTACACCAGACTTAATCGTGGGAATGAAAATTGTCGTGAAGAAACGCGGAAAGGAATAACCATCGACATAGGCTGTCTCATCCAGCTCTTTGGGGACACTGGCCATGAAACCTTCCAAAATCCATACCGCCAACGGAATGTTAAACATACAATGCGCCAAAGCCACAGCAAGATGAGTATCAAACAGGTTAATGGATGAGTAGAGTTGGAAAAAGGGTAGAGCAAATACTGCAGCTGGCGCCATTCTGTTTGTTAGTAGCCAAAAGAATAAGGTTCTATCGCCCAAGAACCGGTAACGTGAAAATGCGTAGGCGGCCGGAAGCGCGACGCAAACAGAAATCACGGTATTTAGAGACACATAGATAATCGAATTTATATATCCCCAATACCATGTTGGATCGGTGAAAATTGTCTTATAGTTTTCAAAGGTCCAAGTTTGCGGAAAAAGGGAAAAACCGGCAAGAATTTCGTTCGTTGTCTTGAAACTCATTGCCACAAGCCAGTAAATTGGTAGCAAGAGGAACAGAATATAGAGAATTGAAACAATATTTCGCTTCCGCATTTTTACCCCTCCCCGTCCGATTGATTATTCATCACAGAATAGAATACCCAGCTCACCAGCAAGGTAATTGCAAAATAGATAAGGGACATGGCAGCCGCAGGCCCTAGATCAAATTGGCCGAGTGCTATTTTCACCAGGTCGATCGATAGTAATGTTGTTGAATTGCCCGGCCCACCGCCCGTTAAAACAAATGGTTCCGTATAGATATTGAAGCTGTCCATAAAGCGAAGTAATACTGCAATCGTCAAAACAGTCTTCATTTTTGGCAACTGAATATATCTGAATACTGCAAAATTGGAGGCACCATCAATTCGTGCAGCACGATAATAATCATCGGGAATTGATACCAACCCGGCATAGCTCAGCAATACCACTAGTGACGTCCAATGCCAGACATCCATTGTTACGATCGTGATCCAGGCGGCAAGCGGATCCTGCGTCATGTCATAGGGAATGCCAAGTATATTGTTAAAGAAATACCCAAGAAGACCAATTTCAGGCAGGGTAAATATATTCCACATCGCGCCGACGACGTTCCAGGGAATTAACATCGGCAACGCCATTGTTACAAGGCATACGGGAACCCAAATACCCTTTCGTGGCATTGAAAGGGCCACAGCCACTCCTAAAGGTATCTCGATCAGCAAGATCAGTCCTGTAAACAGGAATTGGCGCCCTAAGGCCGCGTGAAATCTATCAGAACGTAGCAGTTGTTCGAACCAATCTAACCCTTGCCAGAAAAATACATTATCTCCAAAAGTTTCCTGAACAGAGTAGTTTACCACTGTCATAATCGGGATCAGCGCATTAAAGGCAACTAGCATGAGGACGGGCAAAACAAAGAACCAAGCTTTTTGATTATATGCTCTCATGAGTTCAGCCCGCCATTTCTGTTGCTAGCCAGCCGTCGCGATAGACACGTGTCTGATTTTTCTGAAGAATAACTCCTATAGTTTCTCCCTGCTCTGGAGCTGCATCTTCAACAATACCTGCAATTTTATGATCGCCCAGCACTACCTCAACTACTTTATGACGGCCGACATCAGAAATCTTTTTGACCGCCCCCCGTAAGTTGGACTCTCCAAAAGAAATAAATTCAGGCCGTATACCAATCTCACAGTTTTTAGAACTACCCGACCTAATTGGCCCTTCTAAATCTATAGTTTGACCCATAAATTTCGCAACGCCCCCCTCAATCATACAAGGAATAATATTCATTCCGGGAGAGCCAATAAAATGACCAACGAAAGTATGCTCTGGCCGTTCAAACAGCTCCACAGGAGTGCCAATTTGAACAATCTGGCCTTTATCCATGACAACGACACGATCAGCAAACGTCAAAGCTTCAGTCTGATCGTGGGTAACATAGATCATGGTCGCATTCACACGATGATGTAGTTCTTTCAGCTTGGAGCGTAGTTTCCACTTAAGATGCGGATCAATTACAGTTAATGGCTCGTCGAACATCACAACATTTACATCATCTCGAACTAGTCCGCGTCCCATTGAAATCTTCTGTTTGTTGTCGGGAGACAGGCCCGAAGCACGGCGTTTAAGAATGCCTTCGACCTCTAGCATCTCCGCAATCTCCGAAACGCGCTTATTTACTATGGTTTCTTCAACACCGCGATTTCTAAGAGGAAACGCTAGATTATCGTAAACTGTCATCGTGTCGTAAATAACGGGAAACTGGAACACTTGCGCTATATTGCGTTGATCGGGAGACAGTGCCGTGACGTTTCTATCGTCAAAAAATATCTGTCCTTCTGACGGGATCAGTAGCCCTGAAATAATATTTAGAAGGGTCGATTTTCCGCAACCCGATGGCCCCAACAAGGCATAGGCACCGCCATCTTGCCATTCCAGATTAATTTCCTGTAGGGCAAAATCATCTGGACCTTTCGGCTGAGGCTCATAGCTATGCTTGAGATGTGAGAGTGTAATTTTCGCCATATCATCCTCCCACAACCTGTCCACTCAAATCAAAATAAAAACATTTCGATACATCCATATAAAACTGATGCTCAGAGCCGATTTCAAAAGAATGTACTCCATGTGCAAGCGACACCCATGTTTCATCCTCAATTTCAAAGTGGGCGCTACTTTCAGAACCACTTAATTCAGTGACCTTGACTAGCCCCTTCACTACAACACCTGTCTGATCGGACTTTTCAGGCAGCACATAATATGGCCTGATAGCGATAAGATAATCTCCATCCACCAGGTCTCTCGTCTGTTCGTCCACGGCCCATTTCGCTACATTTCCCATATTAATGAAATCGTTCTTCTTCTTGACCTTGGCGCAGTTTATAGGAGGGTCTGAAAAGATGCGCGCAGAAGCCAAGTTTAAGGGTGTTCTATAGATTTCAGCCGTCGGACCAAACTGTGTCACCTGGCCGTCGTCAAGAAGGGCCGTTTTACCGCCAAGTAACAAGGCTTCCTCTGGTTCAGATGTCGCATAGACAACAACAGCTCCACGGCCCGCGAAAAGCTCCGGCAGTTGCTCACGTAGTTCTTCGCGCAATTTATAATCAAGGTTTGCCAATGGCTCATCCAGAAAAACTGCATCGCTCTTTTTGGCAATTGCCCGTGCAAGCGCGCAGCGTTGTTGTTGCCCACCAGAAAGTTGGTGCGGGCGACGATTAAGAAATGGGCGAAGTTGCAGAATATCCGCAGCTTCCTCTACCCTGCCTTCTATTTCAGATCGCGCCACGCCGGCCACACGCAATGGCGACGCAATATTGTCAAACACTGTCATATGCGGATAATTAACGAAAAACTGATGTACAAGGCTGATATTTCTCTTTTTGGTGCTCAACGAAGAGATATCCTTGCCATTCATAATAATCTGGCCCGCACTCAAAGGATCAAGTCCGGCCATCAATTTTATAAGAGAGGTTTTCCCGGAGCCGGTCTTCCCTAGTAAAACATTAAAATGACCGGGCTCAAGCAATAGGCTTGTCGGCTTGATATGCGTTTGAGTACCAATTTTTTTGGTAACTTCTTTTAACTCAAGTGCCATGAGACAATTAGCCCTAAAATATCAAGCATAATAACTAAATTGCAGATTATTCGAAATTGAAGTGCTGAGGTCCTGTGGGACCTCAGCTTTTTGAGTAATTTTGCAACGCCTTGGCGTTAAATCAAATTACTTCTGCCAGCGTTTAACAAGATCATCGTAATTCACGGTTTCACCTGCAGGCTTTTCATTGGCGAGTTTGGCTTTTGCACCGCCTTTACCCAGCCACTCGGATGCATCCTTAGGCTCGTTCAAGCGAGGGCCACAACCGCCATATACATTTGCGTTTTCATCCGCGCGCTGCATACGAGCCATTGTGATATCCATCTCTTCTGCCAAACGATCCATTGCTTGTAGTGGTGTAAAAGCACCTGAGTTCACGTCACCGATTTGTTGCCACCAAATTTGTGCAAGTTTTGGGTAATCAGGAACGTTAATACCTGTGGGCGACCAAGCAACTCGATCTGGTGAACGATAGAATTCTACCAAGCCACCAAGTTTTTCCGCACGTTCCGTGAATGATTCATGGTTGACGGAACTATCACGAATGAACGTTAAACCAACATGGGATTTTTTCACGTCAACCGTTTTAGACACAACAAACTGTGCGTAAAGCCAAGCAGCTTTTGCACGATCCAGAGGTGTTGATTTCAGGATAGTCCAAGAGCCCACGTCTTGATAACCAACTATTTGGCCTTTTTCCCAATACGGACCATGTGGTGATGGAGCCATGCGCCACAGAGGCTTTCCGTTGGCATCAACTGTGTTGTTCCCTTCAGACTGGGGCTTTACCATGTCAGCTGTAAAGGCTGTATACCAAAAAATTTGCTGTGCAACATTTCCCTGCGCAAGCGCAGGCAAGGACTGATAGAAATCATATGATGCTGCACCTGGAGGGGCATATGCTCGCAGCCATTCATCCCATATACGAATTCCGTAAACAGCGGCCGGGCCATTTGCGGCACCACCACGAGATACAGAAGCACCGGTTGGGTTACATGTACCGGCCTCCATACGAATGCCCCATTCATCGATTGGCACACCATTTGGTTCGCCTTTTGAACCGGCACCTGCCATTGATAGCCATGCATCTGTCATACGCCATCCGAGATCAGGAGCGCGTTTGCCATAATCCATGTGACCATAGATTGTTGTTCCATCGATTTCTTTGACATCTTTTGAGAAAAAATCCGCAATGTCCTCATAGGCTGACCAGTTTACGGGGACGCCAAGGTCATAGCCATATTTTGCTTTGAATGCGGTTTTTAGATCTTCACGATCAAACCAGTCTTTGCGGAACCAGTATAGGTTGGCAAATTGCTGATCAGGGAGTTGGTATAAATCACCATCTGGACCAGTGGTAAATTGTGTCCCCATAAAGTCTTCCAGATCCAGCATCGGATTTGTTACATCTTTTCCCTCGCCTGCCATGAAATCAGTAAGGTTATAAGCAAGCTGCAGACGCGAATGTGTCCCGATCAAATCAGAGTCATTTACATACGCGTCATAGAGATTTCTTTTTGTTTGCATCTGTGTTTGCACAGCTTGCACAACTTCACCCTCACCCAGGATTTGGTGATTGACCTTAATGCCGGTTATTTCTTCAAACGCCTTTGTAAGAACTTCAGATTCGTATCCATGTGTTGGGATACCTTCAGATAAGACGTTGATTTCCATTCCGGAAAAAGGTTTTGCGGCATCAATAAACCACTGCATCTCAGACATTTGTTGTTCTTTGTTGAGTGTTGATGGCTGAAATTCATTATCGATCCATCTTTTCGCAGCGGCTCCATCTGCATATGCCATTGTTGACCCTGCCATGACAGCACATGCTGCTACAGCAGAGAGAAGATATTTACGCATCGTTCTTCCTCCCAAGGTTTCAATGCGCCGAATTTATCGGCCTACTAAAGTTTTGGCAGTTAGCATATTTTGTCAACTAATTTTTTAGTAGGAAAAATTTTATCAATCTAACAAATTGATATTAAACATATAAATAGAGGTCCGTTCAAATTTCCTACTATTTGCCAGCCCCTTAAATTAGGAAACACTTAAGAATCTAACTTATAAAAATATCAGAAATTCGATATTTTCATGTTTGCTATTGTTTTTGATGCCGCCTTTGGGAAGGAATTAGCTTTCAGGCTTTTTGATAGTATGTTTGCAGCTATGCCCTAAAGAAGGGGAACGGTAAGGCCGACTTTAGTTCGGTTCATAACAACCGACGTGCGAAAGCGCTTCACATTGGCGTCGTCGAAAAAGAGGCGTTGGGTGAGGTTTTCAAAATCCTGAATATCCTTCGCAAGCGCAATCAACGCAAAATCGGCCTCCCCCGTGATATAATAGCATTGCT
>CALEMG010000020.1 GCA_937910835.1 uncultured Alphaproteobacteria bacterium
ACCAAGGATAGACGAGGTTATTACCCAACCCGACCCAAGCACCGACATTCGCGCTACCCGCCAAAATTTCTGGCGCGGGCTGCGGTATCGGGTTAGCCCCAAAATACGCTTTGATTATTTCCTGAATAACGATAGCGAGGCCAAAGGTAACCAGAATCTGCTCCGCATGGGGGCGTTTATAAAAATGCTTGATCAGGCCCCGTTCCATGACATAGCCCACCAGCAACATGAACGGGATGGCCAACAAAATCGAGAGCGGCACAGAATAATCAATGATTATCCGCCCCGTATCACCAAACCATGTTTCGAGATAGGCTTGCTCCTTATAGGCAACGAACGCGGTTACGCCTTCATCCCGTACTTTTACCGATATGGTAACCAGCTTCTGAAAGGTGACTGCACAAAACGCCCCGAGCATAAACAATGCACCATGGGCAAAATTTACTATTCCCAACGTCCCGAACACCAACGTCAGGCCAAGTGCAATCAGGGCATATGCCGCCCCCTTATCCAGACCATTCAATATTTGAATAAAAATGGCATCCATGAAATCTACCCCAAACAACCGCACAAGTTTTTTTGCCGGCTAATCCGCTTCGAAGATACACGAGTTGGCGTTCTCGGCAAACGCCAACCCGTGTGCTGTAGCATATTTTACATCTTAACTTCGTACGGGCCAAGTTCGCCGCCAAAAATGGTCCAGTCGTACTCGACTTGGGCCCGCGGTGTAACATCAACCACCTTCAGGAGATCAAACTGGCTTGATGGGTTTTCGTTACCGCGCACCACAAGGACATCCTTGAAGCATTGGTGATCTTCTGCGCGATAAAGTGTCGGGCCGTTACCCATGCCGTCAAAGTTGAAGCCCTCAAGCTGCTTGATAACTTCTGGCGGATAGAATGTGCCAGCCATTTCGCAAGCGTTGGCATAAAGCAATGTCTGAACATAGCAGGTATGAGCCGCCATTGATGGCGGTGCGCCATATTCTGCCCCGAAGGACTGAACGAAAGCTTTCGACCCTTCATCCTGCAGCGACCAGTTCCAGTTCGTCGTACCCAGAATACCCTTGATCGCGTCGCCAGCACCTTGCGCCATCAGACGCGAGAAGAGCGGCACCACAATCTCAAAGTTCTTGCCGTTGACCTGCTTATCCCGAAGCCCGAACTGAACTGCCTGGCTGAGCGAGTTGATCATATCCTTGCCATAATGGTTGAGGATAAGAACGTCTGCACCCGAATTGAGAACCGGCGTGATGTACTGCGAGAAGTCGCCTGCACCAACTGGCGTCTTGACCGCATTGACGGTCTCCCAGCCAAGAGCCTCAGTCGAGTTTTTAATGGATTCTTCCTGCGTCCAACCCCAAGTGTAATCCGCTGTCAAATGATATGCCCGACGATCGGAGCCATACTCCTTGTTCAGCACAGGCGCCAGTGCCGCACCTGACATATAAGCATTGAAGAAATGACGGAAGCCATAGCGGCGCTTATCTTTACCCGTTGTATCGTTGGAATGGGTCAGACCTGCCATAAAGATAATACCCTGCTCCTGGCAGAGAGATTGCACGGCGACGGCCACACCGGAAGAAGATCCGCCGGTAATCATCAACACGCCATCTTTTTCGATCATGCGTTTTGCCGACGCCCGCGCTGCGTCAGACTTTGTCTGCGTGTCACCGGTTGCATAAGTCACCTTCTTACCAAGAACGCCGTTACCGGTCAGCATGGATGGCTTGAAAGTATTCAGCATGCCACCGTCGCCCTCACCATTCAAATGCTTTACGGCCAGCATATAAGCGCGAAGCTCATCCGCTCCCTCGTCCGCATAAGGGCCGGATTGTGGTACGTTAAAGCCAAGCTTTAGTTCCCCTGAATTTTCCGGATTATTGCGGAATTCTTCTGCCCAAGCATTCTTGACAAAGATGCTTGGAGTGGCGGCGACCAGGCCACCAACTGCACCAGCCTTAAGAAGGCCGCGGCGCGACACGCCTGATTTCTTGATATCGCTCATGAATTGTCTCCCATGTTCTAGTGAATCATCCCCCGGCAAGATGTCTGTGTTTTATTTTTTAACGCAAACTTCTCCTTGCCATGTAAAAATTTCACATTTTCTCCATTTTTCCCATCAAAACCTTGTAAAACATCGATTTTTTATGTAAATAATTACTAATTTATTTTGTAAATTTGTAAATTTTTGTAAAGTTTTGGATACAACGATGGCGAAATCACCCTTACTCGGCAATCGTTTGCGGCGATTGCGCAAAGAGAAAAATCTGACTCAAGTAGAACTGGCGGACCGGCTCGGAATATCAGCAAGCTATCTGAATTTGCTGGAGCATAACAGACGCAGCATTACGGTTCCGTTGCTTCTACATTTAAGCAAGATCCTGAAAGTTGACCCTCAGGTCTTCTCCCCGCAAGAGGAAGGTCATCTGATCGGGGAGATCACGGACGCCTTAAAAGACCCGCTCTTTATCGACGATAAATTTACAGACGATGAAATTGCCGAGATGGCGGCAGATGCGCCCGCTCTTAGCTCTGCTTTCAAGAAAACATATGACGCGTTTAAAACCGCACAAACAGATCTACAGCTATTGAGTGAGCGGCTCTCACAGGATTTTCTTTTCGCTGGCTCTTCCTTTCGGTTGCGCACCCTCGTAACGTCGATTATGTCATCGACCGAAATCGTACATGACAACGACGATCTCGGTCCCAAGGAACGCAAGGAGTTTCTTCAAATCGCGCTTAAAGACAGCGACGCCCTTAATGACACGGTGAATGAGATGCTTGGCGTTGTCGGCGACGGTAGCCTGACCGGCAAAGCCTGGGCTCCGTCGCCAAATGAAGCGGTGTCCGATTTTATTCAAGCCCGGAATAATTATTTTGACCCGATAGAACAGGCGGCCGCAGATTTTCGCGCGTCCTTCAATGACCACGAACTCCTGTCGGCGCCTGCCATAACTGACTATCTGCGGGAAAAACACGGCATTCGAATCGAGTTTGCTTCGCGGGACAGCCACAATACCGAAGCAACTCTGTATGATGAAAAGGATCACACACTCGTACTCTCAAAATCGCTACCGCAGTCGAGCGTCAAATTCCATCTCGCGCTCCTTTGCGGCCAGCTTAAATATACGGACCTGTTCCAGGAGCTTGTAAACGCCCCCGAGCTTCCGACTGAGGCCGCAAAACAAAAGGGCATAGCGGCGCTTGCAAATTACTTCGCGGGAGCCTTTCTATTTCCTTACGATGTGTTTTTCCAATCGGCCGAAGACCTACGGTATGACATTGAGTTGTTGCAGCAGCAGTTTGACGCAAGTTTTGAGCAGATTTGCCACCGCCTGACCACGTTGGTGCGGCCCGGCAGAAGCGGCGTTCCCTTCCATTTAATCCGCAGTGATATTGCCGGAAATATCTCTAAGCGTTTTAGTGCGTCGGGCTTGCGCATTCCGCGTTACGGCAACTCCTGTCCACGCTGGGTCCTGCATGCGGCCTTCCTAACGCC
>CALEMG010000021.1 GCA_937910835.1 uncultured Alphaproteobacteria bacterium
ATGCTTCCGTCTACCAAGAATTGGAGCTTTTGACGTTGGCAGATTGTGAAAATAAAGCACAAAACTCGGTGTAATTAAAGGACGGGGGACTATGCAGTTCAAATTTGCGCGTATTGTTATAGCGTGTGTGGCATTGTTCGGGGCCAGTATCCCGGCGATGGCAGACGAGGTCAGCCTGTTCCGAATTGGCACGGGCGGTGTCGGGGGGACATATTACCCTATCGGCAAGGCAATTGCCCGGACGATTTCAAATCCTTTGAACAAAACGGATTGCGCGCCTATCTCCTGTCGGTTGCTCAAACAGCGAACGGATCGGTCTCGAATATTGAGGATGTTCAGTCAGGCAAGATCGAAAGCGGTCTGTCGCAGTCCGATATCGTCTACTGGGCGCGATCGGGAACCGGTATTTTTAAGGATCACGGACCGTTTCAGGATATCGCAGCAATTGCCAGTCTCTATCGGGAAGATATTCATCTTGTTGCCCGCAAGGATGCAGGTATCAAGAGCGTTAACGATCTGCGTGGCCGTCGTGTCTCTCTGGATGATCCGGGGTCCGGCACGCTCGTTGATGCAAGGCTGATTCTGAATGCCTTTGGTATTCTGGAAAGCGAGATCGATGTGCAATATGTCAAAGCGGCGGAAGCCATCAAAAAAATGCGCGCCGGGGAGTTGGACGCCTTTTTCCTCGTTACCGGTAGTCCATCGAAAGCGATTGCGGAGCTCAGCAATGAAAATCTGATCACCCTCGTACCGATTGACGGACCGGCGGCGACAATGCTGACCCGGGAAAACACCTTTTTCTCAACAACGGTGATACCAGAAGGCAGCTATAGTGGTCTTGACGCCGTGCCCACGCTGGGTGTGGCCGCACTCTGGATCGTTAGTAATAAGCATAGCGAGAAGGAAGTTTACGAGATCACCAAGGCATTTTGGCATAACCTGCCGGCAATCCAGAAAATGGAACTTCATCCTAAGCTGTCAAAAATCTCTCTGGGAACGGCTTTTGCATCGATGAGTGTTGCCCTGCACCCGGGCGCCCGGAAATTTTATAAGGAACTTCGGGAAAATGTCGCCAATGCCAGGACGAACTGAGTGTAGTTGGAAATGGTAGCACCTCTAAAATCCAGCATAGCCGGAAAAATCAACTTTAAAGGGTTGCTCAGACGGCAGAACAGCTATGTCATCGCGATCCTGGCGCTGACCCTCTTTGTCATTGGGACTATCCGCTATGTGCAGGAGACGCTTTCCAATATCGAGGAATCCATACCACTAAAGGTTATTGAGGATTCGCAGGCGATGGCGTCGATCCTTTTAGATATCGAGGAAATTATCCAAATCGTCGCCGTTGCCAAAATCGCGAACAGTGGTGAGCGCGCAAAGAGTATCGAGACGGTTCAAAAGATGCTGCAAGAAGTAAGCATTGTTTTGGAGCAGAAGCGTGTGAAATACCGGTTCGACAACCTGATTGGAACTGCGGCCATATATGGTGTTTTGCGACCGGCGCTGTTCGATCTTGAGGGCTGGCTGAAAAACGGGATTGGTGGATTGCCACCGACGTCGGATATTGTTCTGACAGCAGCGCTGGAGAGAGCGCGCACGGCTCTTTCCAAGGCGGATAACCTGCATGCGCAGTCGAACAACGCGGCCGTGGAACTGTTGAAGATACAGGCCGAAAAAGTCAGTGTTTTCCGTGACGCCGTTCTACTCGTCCTGATTGGTCTGGCGGGCCTCGCGGCTGTGTTGATATACTATATTTATAACCGCCGGGCGTCCGAGGTCGCGTTAGAGCAGAGTGAGCTCAAGCATCGGAGAATTTATGAAAATGCAACAGAGGGCATTTTTCAGGCGGATACGAGCGGCACCTTTATCAACGTCAATCCGGCCATGGCCGTCATTCTGGGATACGGTTCATCTGCGGAGCTTATCAACGAAGTCTCTTCGTTTATCAAGGAAGTATATATAGATCCGAAGATTGCCGAGAAGCATCTCATGCTTGTTTCAAAAGGGCAGTTCTTGATCGACGAGATTTACCAATGGCGCTGCAAGGACGGTACGTTGACCTGGGCTGCGCTTAATGCACATGGTGTCTTTGATGATGAAGGCAAGATGCTGTATCTCGAAGGCACGCTGTCCGATATGAACGATCGTGTGCGAGCCGAAGTGAACCTGCGTAAGGCCAAGGAAATGGCCGAACTTGCGAACCGCGCTAAATCAGAATTTCTCGCGAATATGAGTCATGAACTGCGCACGCCACTGAACGCTATCATCGGGTTTTCAGAATTGCTGACATCCGAGGCTTTCGGAGAACTTGGCCACCCCAACTACAAGGAATACTCGGCTGATATTCATGGTGCCGGGCGACACCTGCTCGGTCTGATCAATGACGTGCTGGATGTGGCGAAGGTTGAAGCGGGCCAGCTGCAGTTATCGGAGCGTAAAATTGATCTCGCTGCGGTGATACAGTCCTGCTTTCGTATGCTGTCGGTTCGTGCGGCGGAAGCCGGGGTGAGTTTGCTGACGGAACTTCCCAAGGAAATGCCAACATTTATCGGGGATGAGACCCGTATCAAGCAAATTCTTGCAAATCTTGTCTCCAACGCGGTTAAATTCACCAACCAGGACGGCACCGTGACAGTGGCTGTCGAAATCCGTCCGGACAATGGGATCGATATTCGGGTTGAGGATACCGGCATCGGAATTGACGAAAAGGACCTTCCCCGCGTACTCGATCGTTTTGGCCAGGTACAGACCAGCTACGCCCGCAATAATGAAGGAACGGGTCTCGGCCTGACGCTTGTCCAGATGCTGTGCGAAGTTCACGGCGGGCGTTTTACGCTGGAAAGCGAAGTCGGGGTCGGTACGGTTTGCACCGTGACTTTTCCGCCAGAACGGACAGTGTTTCTCGCAGAAGCAGGTTAAGCTGGCAGCGAAGTAAGTAGAGGCTTTAAAACATCCGCCTGAAACAGCGCAAGTCCCACGGCCACAAGCATCAGCAAGGCCAGCGTGACGTTGATTGCGCGCAGGATATGATGCGACTTGACCAGCCGGCGCAGCAGATTGCCACCATAGCACCACAGGGAATTGAACGGCAGGCTGACAAGAAGAAATATCAGAATGATGATTAAGACCTGCGGCGCATAGCTTTCCCCCGGGGTAACAAACTGCGAAAAGGCGGCAACAATCGTCACCCAGGCCTTCGGGTTAAGGGGATGCAGGATCAACCCGGCGAGATAGCCGGGCCTGTCCGAACTCTCGGCAAGGGTCGGATTGGCAGTCGCCACCCGATAGGCGAGATACAGAATATAAAAAAGCGACGCGCCGAGGAAGACAAGCTGTA
>CALEMG010000022.1 GCA_937910835.1 uncultured Alphaproteobacteria bacterium
CACGATATGCGTGCCATTGATGAATTTGGCGTGGCGGCCCCTTTAAGACGCTTTATCGACCGGGTAAGACGAGCGAACGGACGTCTACATGTCAGTTTGGATGTTGATTTTCTGGATCCGGAGATCGCCCCCGCCGTCGGCACAACTGTTTCCGGCGGTGTCAATCATCGGGAAGCCCATCTGATTATGGAAATTCTGTATGACAGCGGACTGGTCACCTCCCTCGACATCGCGGAATTAAATCCGTTTTTGGACGTCCGGGGCAAGACCAGTGAATTGATCGTTGACCTGGTTGCCAGCCTGTTCGGTCAGCGAGTCCTTGATACCATGCGCAGGAGTATTTAATCATGGCTAGCCATCCACCAAAAGATATCAACATCGTTCCCTTCGTCAGTGTCGATAATATGATGAAGTTGGTTCTGAACGTCGGTATCGAGACCTTCCTCTCCGAGCTTGCTACTTTCATCGAAGAGGACTTCAAGCGCTGGGAACTTTTTGACAAGACGCCTCGCATCGCCTCGCATTCACCGGAAGGCGGCAGCGAACTGATGCCTACCAGCGACGGAGAGGTATATGGGTTTAAATATGTCAATGGACATCCGAAGAACACTCGCGCGGGGCTGCAAACCGTCACTGGTTTTGGCATGCTCTCCAATGTGGATAATGGATATCCACTTCTGCTGTCGGAGATGACCATTCTGACAGCCTTGCGAACGGCCGCAACCTCAGCCCTTGCTGCGAAGTATCTCGCGCCCACTGGTGCAGAATGCATGGCGATAATTGGCAATGGCGCGCAGGCGGAATTTCAGGCAATGGCCTTTAAAGCCCTTCTTAGCGTCAACAAGCTGCGGCTTTTTGATATCGACGCGCAGGCGACTGAAAAATGCATGCGCAACCTTGCTGGCAAAGGCTTTGACATTACGCCCTGCCAAACAGCTGAAGAGGCGGTCGAAGGAGCGCAAATCGTCACGACAGTCACAGCGGACAAGCAATATGCAACAATTCTGACCGACAACATGGTCGGTGCCGGAATTCATATAAACGCGGTCGGTGGCGATTGTCCTGGCAAGACGGAACTGCACCGGGATATTCTTCTGCGATCGGATATTTTTGTCGAATACCCACCGCAAACACGGATAGAAGGCGAAATTCAGCAGCTTTCCGAAGATCATCCGGTGACGGAACTCTGGCGCGTGATCGCGGGAGAGGAAAAAGCGCGCGAGCGGCGGGATCAAACGACCCTGTTTGACTCGGTCGGTTTTGCAACAGAGGATTTCTCTGCCCTTCGTTATGTTCGCAGCAAACTCCCAGGCACGCCCTATTGTGATAGTCTCGATATGTTGGCTGATCCGGATGACCCCCGTGATCTTTTTGGCATGATCCTACGTGCAGCCAAAGCGGCTTAACGTAGAAGTGTTGCCGCGTGAAGCGTTTCACCTTGTAATCTGAGGGATTGCGAGATACTGTCTGTCCAACTTTTTTTACTAGGATATTACGACTATTTCCAGTTTATCAGGGCCGCAACAGGCCACGCCGTTGTCCGGCAATTTACAGGCGCAGGGCACTTCTCCAAGAACATATGACAAAAAATGGGCGGAGGTTGCCAGAAGATTTGCCGCGCCGGATGCAAAGCGCAGCGTCCTGCAACTACTGACGACCATTATTCCGCTCGTGCTTCTCTGGGCGTGCATGATCGTCATCGTAGATGATATATACTGGTTGGCCTTATTGCTTTCCATCCCGACCGCGGCGTTCACAGTCCGGCTGTTCATAATCCAGCATGATTGCGGACATCATTCTTTCTTTCGGTCGCCACGCCTCAATGATCTGGTGGGCCGACTGATTGGGGTCGTCACTCTTACACCACATGAGTATTGGCGCCGTTCTCATAATACCCATCATGCGACATGTGGCCATCTGGAAAAACGAGGCATCGGTGATATTAACGTCGTCACCGTTTCCGAGTATCGGGCGTTCAGCTGGTGGCAGCGCCTCGGCTACCGCATTTATCGTATGCCACTTGTAATGCTTGGTATTGGCCCTCTTTATCTGTTCGTTATCAAATATAGACTCCCCCTTGATCTGGTTCGACAGCGCCCGTCCCTCCTTATCGGAATTATGGGTACGAATATTGGAATTGTCGCTATTACTTTGATTCTTGGCTTCAGTTTCGGATTTCTTGATGTCCTGATGGTGCAGCTTCCCATCATTCTGCTATCTTCCACTGCGGGTGTCTGGCTTTTTTACGTGCAGCATCAGTTTGAAGAGACATATTGGCGGAACAAAGAAAATTGGAACATCCATGAAGCCTCAGTGATGGCGAGCAGCTATTATGATCTTCCGCAGCCGCTCCGCTGGCTCTCCGGAAATATTGGCATTCACCATATTCATCACCTTTCCTGCCGTATCCCGAATTATCGCCTTGGAGCATGCCTTGAGGAACTGCCCGCACTCAAGTCCCTGAACCGTATCAGCCTGTGGGAGAGCTTTGCCTGTTTACGGCTCGCGCTGTGGGACGAAAATTCTCAACGTCTCGTCTCCTTTAGGTCCGCCAGCAAACTGTCGCCCGCGACATAAGCGGCCGCGGAGAATGCCTTTCAGCACCTCTTAATAATTTTGGTTGAAACTATCTGCATATGCAGATATATAGGCTGCATGACCGTAACAGCTGATCGAGAATTTAAGTCAACCTGCAGTGCTTCTCGCTTTCGTAAAGCTGCGCGCCGAATTACGCAGATCTATGATCAGCTATTGGAGCCCTACGGCCTGACGATCACGCAATATGGATTACTCGGTCATCTGAAGTATTTCGATGGCATCAGTGTCGGCGCTCTTGCCGAGAAACTGGTGATGGATCCAACCACCCTCACCCGGAACCTACGCCCGCTTGAAAGGCAAGGCTATGTCACCCTTACCCAGGATGACAAGGATCGCCGCAGTCGCAAACTGAACCTTACAGAAACCGGACTTAGGAAATACACCACCGCACGACCGGGATGGGAGGCCGCACAAGAGAGAATTGCTAATGTTCTAGGGCCGGAAGACAGCAGCCTATTGGCCATGAAAATAGACCGCATGATAGACGACCTTCGCGATTGAGTTTTTTGCCCATATATCTGTATATACAGCAACTATTGAAAGAACCATCGATGACCACCGAAAGCCAGTCCCCCGCAGTTGCAGCGAGCCCAAACCTTCTATTGACGGCGCCAATCCTCGGCACCTTAGCACGGCTCAGCGCTCCCAATGTGATTGCGATGTCCGCTACGTCTGCTGTTGCCATTGCGGAAACCGCCTATGTAGGGCAACTCGGCACATCCGCTCTGGCTGGGCTGGCGCTTGTATTTCCGATGGTCATGCTCCAGCAAATGATGTCGGCTGGCGCGATGGGAGGCGGCGTTTCCTCCGCCATCAGCCGGGCGCTCGGAGCAAACGATAGCCATCGCGCTGAGCAGCTCGCCTTTCATGCGGTCGTTATTGGCGCCATGGCGGGCATCATATTCGGCACCATTTTCCTGATATTCGGCGAATATATCTATCGGCTCCTTGGCGGATATGGCGAAGTTGTCACCGAAGCTCTGGCCTATTCCAATATCGTTTTTCTGGGCGCAATCAGTATATGGCTAACCAATACCCTTGCCTCCATCATTCGGGGCAGCGGAGACATGAAAATTCCATCAATTACGTTGCTTGCGGTCGCAACATCACAATTTTTGCTGGCCGGGGCCTTCGGTCTCGGCTGGGGGCCGCTTCCGGCACTTGGGATGGCGGGCATCGGCCTCGGCCTGCTCATCGCCTTCAGCGTCTCTACCCTTTTTCTTCTTTGGTATCTGGTATCGGGCCGGGCGCGCGTTAAACTGACCCTGAGGGGTGTCCACCTAAAAGCTGAGATGTTTCGGGATATTCTCAAAGTAGGTGCCGTCTCCTGTATATCACCGCTACAAACAGTGCTCACAGTACTTATCCTGACGCGGCTAGTCTCAGAATTTGGGATTGAGGCTCTGGCGGGATACGGGATCGGTGCCCGGCTCGAATTCCTACTGGTGCCGATCGCTTTTGCCATTGGTGTCGCCTGTGTCCCGATGGTTGGCATGGCCATTGGCGCGAGAAATATTGCCCGCGCCCGGCAGGTGGCCTGGACCGGCGGGATAAGCGCAGGAATACTCATCGGAACTATTGGGTTGTTTGTGGCCCTCTTTCCCAACCACTGGACAGGGATATTCACCGATTCCCTCCCGGTATTGAGCTCCGCCGGGCTGTACTTTGCATGGGTGGGCCCGTTCTATGGCCTGTTCGGGCTCGGACTATGCCTCTATTTTTCCTCACAAGGCGCGGGCAAGGTCCTCGGCCCCGTTATTGCTGGCACCATTCGCCTTATTATCGTTGCGCTTGGCGGCTGGATTTTAGCAGCTTACAGCGCACCGGAATGGACAATTTTCGCGTTGATTGGTGGCGCCATGGCAATTTATGGTGCGGCGACGGCGCTCGCTGTATATGTTGTGCGCTGGTAAGAGATAAGAACAAACAACACGTCAGGCTGATCCCGCCGACGTTGCGGGATGGTAAGGATGATTGCATTTTTTCTGGCGGTTTTATTCTTGGTGATAACCCCTGGACCTGGCGTTCTGTCAACAGCCGGGGTTGGCTCCGCTTTCGGTCGCGCTGCCGGAATTCGCTATGTGACCGGGCTTTTTATCGGCAATAACCTCGTGGCGCTCGCCGTTGTTTCGGGGCTGGCAGCGATTGTCTTCGCGGTGCCGATGGTACGCAATATCCTGCTGGTGTTATCGCTCGTCTATCTTCTTTATCTCGCGTTCAGGATTGCCACGGCTGGGGCGAAAGTCGCCTTTATCGAATCCGCCCACCAGCCCGGCATTTTTGCAGGCATTACCCTACAGCTGATTAACCCCAAAGCCTATGCTGTGAATACGACCCTTTTTACCGGGTTTCCCTTTTTTGCAGATGCGCTCGTCTGGGAGACAATACTCAAATTTGCACTTCTCAACACCGTTTGGGTGCCGGTTCATCTCCTGTGGCTCACGGCAGGGATCATGGTCAAACGACTGGATCTGGCCCCACATGTTCAGTTCCGAATTAATCTTTTGATGGCGGTAGCAATGCTTGCTGTTGTAACGCTCGCCCTCTTTGCAAATTTCTAGGTGCTTAAGAGCAAATCACTCCATAGTACCGAAAGCTCCGGAAATACCGTTATCCGCATCAGGTGGCACAGAAAACAACACAAGTTATATAGCCTTCATCCGTTTTGAGGCAGGATCATACAGCGGTTTCAGAGCCGCCGTCGCTTTTATGCGACGGCCGGCCACTTCTATTTCATAATCTGACGCCAAGACATCCGCTGGCGTTTCTCCTTTGCAAGGGACATGCCCCAAGCCAACGGCGGCGCCAAGGGTATGACCGTAGCTCCCGGATGAGAGATATCCGACTACCTCCCTATCGCGAATAATCGGCTCATGATGGAACAAGAGTGGTTCCGGATCATTGAGGAGAAACTGGACAAGACGACTATGCGGGCCGCTTTCTTTTCGCACAAGCACCGCATCGCGGCCAATAAACTCGGACTTCGCTGTCTTCACGGCGAATCCAAGACCCGCATCAATGACATGATCTTCCGAGGTAATATCATGCCCGAAATGGCGAAATGCCTTTTCAAGACGGCAGCTATCCATCATATGCATTCCGCATAGCTTGAGGTCAAATTCCTCGCCCGCATTCATCAGTGTTTCGAACACATGGCTTGCCATATCCGTTGAAACATAAATCTCCCAGCCAAGCTCTCCGACATAGGTAACACGGTGCACACGGGCGATGCCCATACCGATTTCTATAGTCTGCGCCGTACCGAAGGGATTGTGGTTATTCGAAAAGTCGTTGGGGCTGACCATCTCGAGAAGTTTGCGAGAATTAGGTCCCATCACGGCGAGTATCGCCTCACCTGCTGTCATATCTGTAATAACTACCCTGAAATCACCCCTATGCCGTTCCAGCCAGCATTGATCCGCAAGTCTGGTTGCGGAGGGCGTAACTACAAGATACGCCGTTTCGGAAAGACGTGTCACGGTGACGTCTGCCTCAATCCCTCCAGCTTCATTCAGAAACTGGGTATAGACGATCTTGCCGGTAGGGACAGAATAATCCCCGCCGCCAACATAGTTCAGGAATTTTTCCGCGTCCGGCCCTTCAACGCGTAATTTGCCGAAGGACGTTATATCATACATCCCGACATTCTCTCGGATTGCTTTATGCTCCGCCGCCGAATTTTCAAACCAATTCTGCCGTTTCCAGCTATATTCATAGCTGCGTTCCTGTCCGGAATTAGCGAACCAGTTCGGCCTTTCCCAACCGGCCACCTCACCCATAACCGCACCTCGCTCAAGCATATCCTGATGGAAAGGTGAGCGGCGGATACCCCGTGCCGTTTCCTTCTGGCGAAAGGGAAAATGATCCGCATACAAAAGGCCGAGCGTTTCTTTTGAGCGTTCAAACAGGTAATGGCGATTTCCCTGGAAGGGCTGCATTCGCGCAATATCAACATCTCCAAGATCAAACGGTTTCCTGCCGTCCTCCATCCACTGGGCCAGTGCCATGCCCGCGCCCCCTGCGGATTGAATACCAATGGAATTGAACCCGGCCGCAATCCAGAAATTATCAAGCTCCGGCGCAAGACCGAGATGATAAGCATCATCGGGTGTGAAACTTTCCGGGCCATTAAAGAAAGTATGAATGCCGGCTTCTGCCAGGATCGGCATTCTATTGACGGCATCGCTGAGGATCGGTTCGAAATGATCAAAATCCTCAGGGAGTTGATCAAATTCAAAATTTTCCGGAATACCTTTCATCCCCCAAGGTTTCGCGACCGGCTCAAACGCCCCGAGCAAGATTTTTCCCGCATCTTCTTTATAGTAAGCGCATTCATCGGGAACACGCAGGACCGGCAGTTGCGGCAGGCCCTTGATACTTTCCGTCACAATATAGAAATGCTCGCAGGCATGAAGGGGAACATTCACCCCGGCCAGTCGGCCAACCTGATGCGCCCACATCCCTGCGCAATTTACCACCATGTCTGCCTCGATATGACCCGTCTCGCCATCTTCCCGGCGCCAGTCGACACCCGTCGCACGACGCCCAGAGAGACGGATATCCGTAACCGCTACCCGTTCAAATATTTGCGCATCCCGCTGGCGAGCGCCCTTCGCCATGGCCAGTGCGATATTACCGGGATCCCCCTGACCGTCACGGGGAAGCCAGACAGCACCCGTTACCCCGTCCAGATTGAGATAATCATAGCGCGCCTTAACTTCCGCAGGGCTGATTTCCTCTATCTCTACATCGAAGGCGCGCGCCATCGACGCCTGCCGGAAGATTTCCTCCTTACGCTCTGTTGTGAGAGCAACGGTGATTGACCCCGTCTCACGCAAACCAGTCGAAACTCCCGTTTCAGCTTCGAGCTTGGTGTAGAGCTCCCGACTGTATTTCGCCAACCGCGTCATATTTTTTGAAGCGCGCAACTGGGCAATGAGGCCCGCCGCATGCCAAGTCGTTCCTGAAGTAAGCTGCTTCCGCTCCAGAAGGACCACATCCTTCCATCCCAGCTTCGTTAGATGATAAGCAACCGAGCATCCGATCACACCTCCACCGATGATGACAACGCGGGCCTTGTTGGGCAACTCACTCATGGTTTAATCCTTGATGCAACAATAGGTTACTTATTGAAATGAACTATAGACTATGCGCGACGACGCGAGGGATATATCGCGTTTGAGAGAATTTTCACGCCTCTTTCCAACTCATGCGGCGAGCCAGCGGAAATTATGGCAAAACCACACCTCGCGGCGTCCCGGTATAGATGACGCCACCCAGCTCTAAGGTCATGGAATCGCTAATATAGCTTAAGACTTCCGCGACCCCAAATACCATAGTTTTTGTCGATCCATCCTGCCGGATTTCCCCGTTCACCGTAAGCTTTAAATTTAAGTCATCGGGATCCGAAATTTCATCAACGGTGACAAAGCAAGGGCCTAGCAGGGCGAATGTGTCGCGGCTCTTCCCTTTGGTCCACTGTCCTTCGCGCTCGGCCTGACAGTCCGTCTTTTTCTACCAACCGCACGGCACCAC